>JBBQPY010000192.1:0-9799 GCA_038216735.1 Chthonomonadales bacterium | reverse complement strand
CCTTCTATATCGATGAGGTACGCGCTGTTTTTTCCGCCGACAGTCCCGCACTGCGGACCGTCTCGCGCACACTTGCCGATGTCGCGCCGCGACTTGAAGAGACCGTCACAGCGGGCGACCGTTTGCTTGCCGCCTGTGCGGTGCTGTTCGACCCGACAGAAGCGGAAAAGCGGATTGTGACGCAGACCATCCCGGACCAATATGCGGGGAAATCTGTGGACAATGGGGCAAAGAACGCGAGCGATCATGAAGGAAAAAACAGCGGACGTGGAAACGGGAACGACGCTCTAGAAAACGAGGAAGTAGGAAAGCAGCAGGCAGCTGAAAGCACCGCCAAACAGGGCAGATTAGCCGCGCTGCGTATGCTCGGTTCGTGCCTCGCCAACGATCGGGCGACCATTCATGCGATCGTCGCCTCGCGCCATGAGCCGAAGCTGCCGCGCCTGGAGGCGAACGACCTTCTGCATTCGTTCGCCGCTCACAAGAAAGTCTACAGCGTCACCGAACTGGAGACCTATGGACGCTGCCCATTTCAGTACCTGCTTCGCCACGTGCTGCGCCTGCAGCTGGAGACGGACGGCGCGGATGCCCGCGATCAGGGAACGCTGCTCCATGCCGTGCTGCGACGCTACTTTCGCGGTCGCCGCCGACAGAAACCTGCCCCTGAGCCCCACGATGCCGCCGAAATGCGAGCAGAACTGCACCGTTTGCTCGAAGAGACCCTTGAGCGCGAGAAGATGGATGCCACACCGCACCGGCTCCGGATAGCGCACCGCGTGCTTGCCGACGCGCTGAGCGAGTTCGCGGTTCGTGAGACGCAGTTCACTCCCCAGTTCGCGATGATCCCAACCTTTTTCGAACTGTCGTTCGGCAGTGGCGCGGCGGGCACCGAGCCTGCGGAGGATGACGATCGGGGCGGACTGCTGACGGAAAAGAGGGCGTCCGAACTGGCAGCGGACGGCAACACGGCGGCGATCTACGACGCGGCTTCCTGCCCAGAACCGCTGGAAATCGTCGGCGAGGAGGGTGCCACTGTGCAGATATGCGGCACGATCGATCGTGTGGATCTGAGCGCGTCGGGACGTCATGCGCTACTGATCGATTACAAGCTCGGCGCATCGCCGGACAGTGTCGCGATTCAGCAGGGGACAAGCTTGCAGATGCCGCTCTACCTGCTGGCTATGGAGCGGCTGTTCGGTATTCCGGGCGCCGTCGCCTGCTACGACACGCCGCGTGAACCGGGGCGCAAACGATTGCTGCGAACGGAGTTCGTCAATACGCGCCAGTTCGCGCCGATGCCCTCTGAAGAAGGCAAATCGGTCACGATACTTAATCGGGACCAGTTCGGGGCGCTCGTCAAGACGGCGGAGACGAAGGCGCTGCAGACCGCGCTGGCGATCGCCGAAGGCGGCATCGCAGCAACGCCCGGGGATCACTGCCGTACCTGCGCTTACGCCGATGTCTGCCGCACGAGCGCTGCCGGGCACGACGGCGAACCGCTGCTGCTGTCGGTCCCTGTCCCCTTTGCCACCGCGCCGCCCGCACCTCTGTTTTGAAACGCAATACTTCCGATGTTTGCTTCGGACAATTGATAAATCATCAACAATTATCGCTCCAATTACGCTCCTTTCACCAGGCAAACGGTCGATTTCAGGGAGCGGTAATTGATCCGCGCTAGGTGTGTCAGTCGGGGTGCAGAGGCAGGTGGCAGACCATAACGGCTCCTCCGCGCACACGGACCTGCACGATCTCGGAACGGGCAACGTTGCTGACGCCGTGCGTCCCGATCGGCAGCAAATAGTCGTTCAATTCCCAGACTACCCCGCTGATGCCGACTCGCGCCCTGCCATCGAATGAGATCAGGGAGATCGTATCGCCTGGCATTGCCTCGAATTCTACGGTTCCTTGCGCGGCGTCGGTGCCGGAGACGGCGCGAGTGACGCCATAGGCATCGACCAGAATTATTTCCAGCTCGGTGTGGTAGCGCAGCAGTAGAGCGTAGTTTGCCAGTGCGTGGTCGGTGCGCCCTCCGCTCGCGCCAAGCAGCGTAATCGCGGTCGCGCCGCGCTCGCAGGCCAGCACAATCGCTTTTTCGAGGTCGGCGCGGTCCTGGTCGGGCGTTGCGACGAACTCCGCGCGTGGAAACTCTGCCCGTGCCTGTTCTAATCGTACCGAGTCGAAGTCCCCGCAAATCACATCCGGCATCAGCCCGAGACGTGCCGCAGTATGCGCCGCGCCGTCCGCTGCCAGAAGCAGATCGTGCTGCAGCGCCAGCCGCTGCGCGAGGGCGGGCAGTGGAGGCTCGCCATGTGCCAGTATCAAAACACGCATCGCTTCTTCCTTTTACGGCACAGCTTTACACACTGCTTGATCGCGCAATTCAGCATTCTTGCAGGAGTATACCCTGCCCCGCTCTCCTCCTGAAAAGCAGCCGAAATGATTCGCGTTGCGCGACAAAATGTTCTATAATGGTCAATCAGACCGCCCGCTGCGTCGCGACTGTTCTGCACTCCTCATCTTGTCATCATCTTTTACATTTTTCTATTTCTATTTTTCTATTTGCATGTTCTAATCGAAAGCAGGAAACGATGTCGAATCAGACCCTCCCCGCGCGCAAGCCTCGCCGTTTAGTTCCACTTTTCATTACGCTGGCTGCGCTGGCTCTCGGCTTGATCGCATTGAATAGCGCACGGCTGATGGAGCTCTTTAGCAAGCCGCAAGCCGTGGTCCGCGTTACTCCCGTAGATGCATCCGATCCGTTCCCGATCCAGATACCACCAACTCAGACGACCGATACGAAGTTCGTCGACGTGGCGAAATCGGCCGGACTCGATTACAAATGGAAAGCGGTTCGTCCGATGACGATTTTCGAAAGCGTCGGACATGGCTGCGCTTTCCTCGATGTAAATAGCGACGGCAATCTGGATATTCTGCTCGTCGGACCGAAGCTCGCGCTCTATCTCGGAGACGGCAAAGGACATTTCCGTGACGTCACGAAGCAGTACGGTCTCGATCGGTTCGCAGACGTCTATAGTGGCTGCTGTGTCGGCGACTACGATAATGACGGCTGGGTCGATATCTATATTAGCGGCTGGCACACGGGACTGTTGCTGCACAACGAAAAAGGCGAACGATTCACGGATGTCACGAAAGCGGCGGGCTTACTGCCGCAACGCTGGGGCACCTCCTGTGCCTTCGCCGATATGGATGGCGACGGCTATCTCGACCTCGTGATCGCTAACTATGTCGATTTCGATCCGAAAGTCAAGTCCTTCTGCCATCGCCCGGACTCACCGGACAATATCCCCTGCGGGCCGCTCGACTATCTGCCTGTCGCGCCAACCATCTATCATAATATTGCGTCGAAGAAGGCCCTGGATACTGCGCGGAGCTTCGAGGATGTGACAGCAGCCTGGAAGGTTACTGCTTCCGGAGGCGGCCTCGCGCTTGCCTGCGCAGATTATGACGGTTCCGGGCATCCAAGCATTGCGATCGCCAACGATTTGCGCTATGGTGATTTGCTACATTTCGACAATACTGCAGGAAGTGGCGGTAAGCCTGGCAAGCTCAGAATGTCCAACCTCGCTGGTATGATCGGCGTGAGCGCAAGCATGGCTGGTAATCCGCATGCCGGTATGGGTGTCGACTGGGGTGACGTGAATGGCGATGGCAGACTCGATATGATCATCGCGACTTTCCAGAATGAACCGCGAAGCCTTTATATCGATCGAGGCAATGGAGTGTTCTTCGATATGGCACAGCAGACCGGAGTGCTGAACGCCTGTATGCACTATCTGGCATTTGGGGTAAAATTCATCGATGTCGACAATGATGGCAGGCTCGATATTATGCTCGCAAATGGGCAGATCCAGGATATGATTCGGAAATATGAACCGAACTCACGCTTCCGACAGCCCGTTCAATTGCTGCACAATATCGAAGGCAATCCAATTTTGCGTATGGAAGACATTTCTCAGCAAGCGGGACTTCGGGATATGCCGTTCATTATCGGGCGTGGGTTGGCAATTGGGGATTTCGACAATGACGGCAAAATGGACGCTCTGGTCTTCGATAATGAGGGCGCGCCTCTCCTGCTGCACAACGAGAGTAAGCGGGTTGGTCACTGGCTGGAGTGCAAACTGGTCGGAGTCAAAAGCAATCGCGACGCGATCGGCGCGATGGTCACCTTCACGACGGGCAGCCAGTCACTGGTACGACAGTGCAGCGCGGGCGGCTCATTCGAGTCCTCGTCCGATTTGCGCGTCCATGTCGGGCTGGGCGACGAGCAGCGCGCTGACATCAGCGTTAAGTGGCCCAGTGGCGCAGTAAACAAGTACCTGAATGTAGATGCCGACCATATCGTTACTCTCCAGGAGGGCGAAGATCGCCCTCGTTAGAGAGGGTCTCGCACCATGCACCTCCAAAATAGTCTCTCTGGAAGCCTCGGAAGCGAGGACAGTATACCTCCCAGGCCGGTCCTGGAAAGAGAAAGCAAAGGAGCGGAGACAAAAGCAGTAACCTTGCCATGCATTCTCCCATTCTCTTAGTGAGGCACAAATGAAGAGGAGCGATGCAGGGGTTAAGGTCAAAAAGCGAGGCTGCCATTTGGCAGCCTCGCTTTTATAACGAGCCTTCAGATACATGTTATCGAGATTAGATCATTGGTAGCAGAAGACGGCTGCCGCTTTGCTGCTGAGCGGTCCGGCAGGAACCGTATAGGTGTAGGTGTAACTGCCGAAGCTATACGTGTATGTAACCTGATCGCGAGCGGGGTCGCCATAGCAGTTATACTGACCGCCTATCGAGACGGATTCGGCACGAATGAACTTCACATGACCGTCCGCCAGCGCATAGTTCGCTGCGTTGGAGTGACGCCCCGTTGCGGCTTTGTAAAAGGCGGGCTGTGAGGGAGAGCTCCCAGAGGGTACGCCGATATAGCCAGTATCCCATTTCGCGCAGTTTGGACCACTGCTATAGCAGTTCCAACTGGACATGATGGCACCGTAATTACCACCATCTCCCGCCGGGGAGTAGTTGCCGTTTACACCGGTCGGGGTTTCATCCTTGCTCAGGATATTCGCCTCACCGCCTACGGCCTCTGCGAAGAGCACCGTTTTGACAGGCGCTACCAACTGTGCCTGCGGCAAGCCGACATAGGTCTCATCGAAGCTGTTCGGTGTACTCTTATACGTATAAGTAACCAGATCTGAGTTGTAGGCGTAGGAGACTGGCAGGGTCAAGGATGTCGAACCTGGAATCGCAACGCCCTTAGTCGAGTCGTCAGGGCATTTGAAAACGCCGGTATTCTTGACGTAGGGCATCATATCGCTTGCCCAACTCGTTCCAGTGCCCCCGGGGTTCTGACAGTATGTCTCTGTAAAGCTGCCAAAAGAGTACTGGGTACAGCTGACGCTACCGCCGGGAAAACGTTCGTCGTGGTCCTGCGCGAACATGATTGCAGCAGTGGCGAGCTGCTTTTCATTGCTGAGACAGCTTGCTGAGCGCGCTTTCTCGCGTGCCTGCGCGAAAACGGGGAAGAGGATCGCTGCTAGAATCGCGATTATCGCGATCACCACGAGCAGCTCGATCAAAGTAAAGCCCTGCGTTTTACGAGTTTGCATGATAAGCTCCCTGACTTTGCGGAAGGATGCACAGTATGAAAAATACTGTAGCGAATGTATGAATGCAGAGGCAGTTAGCACTGCCCTTTCGAGTCCAGATCAGTTCAGCCAGTCACCCCCATTTAACTCGAATGACGAAACAATTGGGGGTGAAAATACTTTACTTTTTCGAAAATGGATTGTCAACGTGTTTCACGACTGTATCGGCTGGCGCGCCAGCTGGGAGTTCAGGTTTACCATCGGGTCCGATTTTAGGCATCTGAGTGGGCGTCATACCACCTGGCATCGGCGCTCCTCCACCGGGAGGCGCACTTGGCATACCGCCTCCCATACCACCGGGAGGTGCGCCGGGCATACCGCCTCCCATACCAGCGGACATCGGAGGTCCGTTAGCACGAACCCCGGGACCATTCCCAGCCATTCCTGGTGGCATACCCATTCCTCCTGGGAGTGGCTGGATGCGAGCGCCGCGTGTATCGCCAATATTAGAACCCTGTACCTGCATTGTCGGCATCAGACCAGCAGGCATTTTGCTCAAATCTGCTGGTTTGCCATCGGATCCGCCGGGACCCGAAGCACGATTTATCAAGAACCATCCCGCACCACTAATAAGCAGAGCCGCAACGATCACAATGCCAAATGCGGCTGGCTTTGAAACCTCTTTACTCAATGCTCTCTCCTGACATCAAAGTTCCCTATTTGACGAAGTCATACTCCGGACGGAACTGATAGGGGTGACAAGTGTCGTCATCATAGTTCGCATCGTAAGCATAGCCCATACTGCCATAGCTATTCCAGGGCTGAACTTTGCGATCGTTGGAGCCTTTGGGTAAGTAGTCTGGATAGTAGTTTGCGCTGAAGGGTCCGAGAGTGCGAATCTTTACATGTCCATCCGCGAAGTTCATGTTGAGACCCTGACCATGGGTATAGCCCTGGCTGTAATAAAGATAACTTATTTCGCCATTGTTAGAGTATGTACACCCTGTGTGTGTCGGCACATATTTACACGGAAGCTCAGGATGCGAATAGCAGTAAAGGTAAGGAGACGAGTTTGCACCGTAGGTGTACTGTGTCTTCCCCATTCCTTCCCAGACGGTCGGCGATTGTGCCGGGACGGCAATGGTCGCCATCGTTTGTGCGCCAAACAGTCCATTGTATGTATAGGTAATGTTCGGCTGGGTATTACCGCCAACGGATGGGCAGCCGAAGGTGCCCATATTCTTTATGTAGGGCTGGACTGAGTTTGCCCAGAAAAACTCTTCGTTTTTATAAACGGGCGGCACATTAATTCCGGTGCCGGACCACTCCTGTGCCCAGCCGAAATCCAGTAGTACGGTACTCAGGGGATATGTCTCATCGAAATCACCAGCGTACATCATGACAGCCATGCCCTGCTGTTTCAGGTTGGACTGGCAGGTCGCGCCACGGGCTTTATCGCGTGCCTGCGCGAAAACCGGGAAAAGAATTGCGGCAAGAATCGCGATTATGGCGATCACGACGAGCAGCTCGATCAGAGTAAAGCCGCTCTTCCTTTGTGTGAACATTACTAACCTCCCGTGTTGTGGAACACTACGAACATAAAACGCCGCCGCGTTATGAATGGATTTCTGTATTTCGGCTGCAAGGCAGCAGACGGCGGGTAGACAGATAACAAAAGCACTTTTCGGTATTCAGCAAAAAGAACGAGTAAAAAAATTGGTGACCGAAAATCGACCGATACAGAGGATCGAAGCGTCTGAAACATCACCGTGAAAACGTCTGCGATCTGCAGGATGTGCAAGAATGATCAGTCTTCGACAGGCGCAATGCGTATGAATCCGTGTTCTTGAACAGTATATTGGAAAAGGAGACCGTCTAAGGCATTGACCCGATTCGGCACTGCCGAACCAGCTTTACGGGCAGTATGTGTAGGGTGGGGAAGCAGTTGACTGCTGCCACGACCCCGCATACCTGCGACTTTCTTTCACCAAATCATCCGCACAGTGCCACAGGAGACACGAACGGGATGGAACCTACGGATTGACGACTTGCCTGACCGTAAACTGGATTGAGAACAGAACGCTCTGCGGGACCGCAGCCATTGCGGTGGACAAACGCGTGACGAGCACAAATTTCGTACACAACCAGACCTATGGAGCGTGCAAACGATGGATCTCCACAGCCTTGTGGTAGTGCCGACGTATGCTGCAAGCGAGCAGTCGGCATAAAATACAGGATAGTACAGTATAGTCCGGTTCGCTCAGTGTGTCAAGGCATTCAAGACCTTTTCGGACACAAATTTACAAAAAAAACGCCCTGCAACCATAAAACATAGGACTCCAGCGAACTAAATCGATGATCGAATGCGTCTTGTGTCAGAACGTGTCAAATCGGCTTCATTTCAGAACAAAAATTATCCGACAATGCGAGCAGGCATAAGTTACAACAAATGTCGAGCAGCGCAAGAGAATGCGCCGCTCACGCTAGCATCATTGGCTTGCCTGCCCGGTATCTTTACCTGCCGCCGAAAGCCTGATCGACAAGCGAGACAAAAAAGCGACCTGGATGAGGAATGACATGCATTCTCGCCCAGGTCGCTTTTTTGTCTCTTGCTACGAACCCCTGCAGTATTGGACCGATGCCAGGATCGGCGCGTCGGTCCATTCAGCAGCTAGTTCGTGCCGGAATCGAAACTCCCGTCAGAGCAGCCAGTTATTTGGTGCTGAAGGTCGCGCCATAGCCGGACGCGCCAGTGCCAGCTGCCAGAAGGTTCGTGCAGTCCTCACCATTCGTCGTGGCTGCCGCGTCGGCGCCGGGGGAAACCGCACCGGGTTTGAAGAACTTGGCATGACCGTCGCCCATGAAGAAGATCGCGCCATCGGAGTGACGACCCGCCTGCTTCTTGAACAGTCCCGGATACGGAAGCACACAGCCCGCTGTCGTGCCGTAGCCGCCCAGCCAACCGGTCTCGTAGAGTACGCCGCCCTGAGCGGACGGTACATCGGATCCATCCGTCGAAGCCAGGAGGTTCAGTCCGTCTCCGGTCGAGGAGAAATGGAACGGATTGTTGACGGTTGGCTCATCGGCAGTGGTCGCATTTACCTGATCGTTGGTCACTTCTGTGAGAACGACTGTGTTGGCAGGCGCGTTCATTGCGGCGAGCGAGGGGGTGTTCGCCACATTGTGATTGTACACATAGGAAACAGGAATCAGAACGTTGCCGGCGGTATCTGTAACGACTGACGTGCTATCGTCCGGGCATTTGAGCGCCTGACCGCTTTTGGTGAGCGAATAGATCTGTGCTGCCCAACCCTGACCGGTGTGCAAAAAGGCCGCTGCGGGACTGTCGGCAGTCAGTGTGCCGGGGCTGCCAGCGCGATTGAGCCGTTCGCCAGCGGGAAATGTCTCGTCGTAGTCCTGCACGTACATGATAAGCGCGGTGCCGATCTGCTTCTGGTTGGAGAGGCAGGAGGTCTGGCGCGCTTTTTCACGTGCCTGCGCGAAAACTGGGAACAGGATAGCTGCCAGAATCGCGATAATTGCGATCACGACGAGCAATTCGATCAGCGTGAAGCCCTTGCGGGTGCTTCGGGAACCGGAAACTGTTGACAATTGATTCTCCCCTGGTGATGAGCAATGCCAGTCTGAATAAGCAATGCTAAACGCGACGATCACTCTGCCTCACGTGTAGGATGCAGATCGCTAGCACCCTGCCTGCAGACAACCGCAGCTTACCCTGCTGTAAAAGACAGGAAGTGGCGGACATCGCAAGTGGGAAACTGGACCTGCCGGGTATACAGTGATGGCACCGATATAAATACAGCTCGAACGTAGGATTCTGTACTTTCGTGGAATATTCGGAAGTGAACGCTGCAGCAATTGCAAACCGCACGACTTACTCGAAGCACTACGGGGATGCCGAGGCAACACACGCGTTTCTGAAAATTTCCACGAAGACGCGCCTCATTACGCTCGACATCTTCATTATAGTGAACATACTGTTGATCTGTCAAGTTCCCGTACGTATAATTTTCTCGAAATTACACCGATTCTTTGATTTGACGTTTAGATAAAATTTGATGACTGGTCGTCTTCCAGAAATGCACCTGTTCGACTTTCTACACGTAGATCGTCGGTTTTCGACGCAATTATTGATGACCCGTGACAGCGGAAGCGGCGCACCCGACTCATCAATAAAT
>JBBQPY010000191.1:0-9825 GCA_038216735.1 Chthonomonadales bacterium | reverse complement strand
CGTCGTTTTGAACCGAATGACCGATTTTTTGGTGACATTTCAGTCACGTAAATTTCCAGAGTGGCCGCACAGGGCACTGTAGAGGCCCATTTTCGTTGCAACTTGTCTATGTCGGTTATGTCTTATTTCGCAATCGATCTTTAGGAATGATGCGCAGACCGAGCTCCTGCAGCTGAGTTTCGTCCACGTCCGAGGGCGCATCCATCATCGGGTCGTAGCCAAAGCCCATCTTCGGGAATGCGATTACCTCACGGATATTCGGCTCGTCGAGCAGGTTCATCAGCAGGCGATCGATACCCGTTGCGAACCCCCCATGTGGCGGGGCGCCAAACCGGAATGCTTCCAGAATATGCGCGAATCGCTCCTGCTGCTTCTCTTTCGAGATGCCAAGCAGGTCGAAAACCTGAGCCTGTATCTCAGGGCGATGGATACGAATACTGCCCGATCCCGACTCCTGCCCATTGCAAACCAGATCGTAGCACTGCGCACGAATTTTGGCAGGATCAGTATCGAAGTAGGGCAAATGCTCCTCGTAGGGCATCGTGAATGGGTGATGTTCGGCGTCCCAACGTCCGGTCTCTTCATCCCATTGTACCAATGGAAAGTCTGTCACGATGCAGAATGCAAGCCGGTTGGGATCGCGCAATCCGCACCGCTGCCCGATCTCGTTGCGAAGACGGGACAGCACATTCGCGACGACTTTCGGTTTCGGATCTGCGATGACACAGATCAAGTCGCTCGGCTCCGCTGCACAAGCACTCAATATCTGCTGCATCTGCTCTTCGCTCAGGAATTTCGCGATCGCCGACTTGACTCCAGTTCCTGGCTCGCCGACCGCAATGGTCGCCAGTCCCTTTGCCCCAAACTCCTTGCAGAACTCGCCGAGCGTATCCACGTCTTTGCGCGAAAGCGATCCGCCGCCTGGATAGCGCACCGCCTTGACCTGCCCGCCATTTTCGAGCGCGCCAATAAAGACGGTGAACTCCGTGCCCGCTACGATTTCGCCCAGATCGACCAGTTCCAGCCCGAAACGAATGTCTGGTTTGTCGTTGCCGAACCGGCGTATCGACTCGTCGTAGGTGAAGCGCGGAAACGGAACTATCATTGTCTTGCTGCTGAGGCGCGAAACTACGTCGATCGTCATCGCCTCAATCACTTTCAAGATGTCTTCTTGATCGACGAAGGACATTTCGACGTCTAGCTGCGTGAACTCCGGCTGACGGTCCGCACGCTGCGCCTCATCTCGGAAGCAGCGAGCGATCTGGAAATAGCGATCGCATCCAGCCACCATGAGGAGTTGTTTATACTGCTGCGGCGACTGTGGGAGCGCATAAAACTGTCCGGGCTGCAGGCGGTAGGGAATAAGGTAGTCACGAGCGCCTTCCGGAGTGCTTTTCGTGATCAGCGGCGTCTCGATTTCCAGAAAGCCCTGCCCGTCCATGAAGTCACGAATCGCCTTCGTTGCGCGGTGGCGCAACTCCAGCATCGCATACATTTTGGAGCGGCGCAGATCCAGATAGCGATATTTAACGCGCAGTGTCTCATCGACCAACTGCATCTGCTCCTCGTCGTTTACCTGGAAAGGGAGGGGTTTACACGTGTTCAGAACAACCAGTTCCTTGACCGCTACCTCGATATCACCGGTTGCCAGCTTCGGATTTTCGCTGCCCGGACGGCGTCGGCGGACCACTCCACGCACTGAGACGACGAACTCGGAACGGACGCTGTTCGCGAGCGCAACGAGTCCGGGCACATCGGCTTTATCGACGACCGCCTGCACCAGACCGGTGCGGTCACGCAGATCGAGGAACACCAGATCGCCAAAGTCCCGTTGTCGATGTACCCACCCATTTAGCGTAATTTCCGTGTCGACTTCTGCAGCGGTCAGTTCCCCGCAGGCGACAGTGCGTTTCCAATTTTCCAATCCGGCAACCTCCTGAGAGCATTTGAGACACTATTTATAACGTTTACGCGTCAATTAGGAACGGTCTATGGCCCGCGCAAGAATACATTTTGTCGATAGACTTTTTCCATGCCTCCAAGAGGAACGAAGGGCACTTTATTTGCGCTACCGATAACATGATGACAGCGCAACTCGCTTTCGAGTTGCGCTGAAGTACGTTGATTCTATCTTATTTGACCGGACAATTGCAAATGTGCTGGACGGAGAATCAGGCGTCAGGGAGTGGCGAAAGGGCGTCAGCAATCGCGTCGGATAGAGCAGCACGAACGGAAGCGCGTTCGAGGTCTGCGAGCAGTTCGAGCGAATCGCTAGAAGGAGGGGCCGACAGGTCACGCAGCGCCGAGATATGCAGTTCGGTATCAGAGGCAGATTCTGCGGAATCGCGCATGGTGCGCGCAGCGATCTGTATGGCGGCGGCGTAAGGAAGTCCGCTTCGTACTCCGCCAGCTATCATCGCTTCGAGGAGCAGATAGTGGGCTGAAGGAAGCGCCTGTGCGTAAGAAACCGCTGTGCTGAGAGCATGCTCGGGCACCTGAATCGCGGTGCCGAGCGCTTCCAGAAAGGCACGGACCTGACCGGCATGATTTTCGTCGGCAGAGATTGACAAACTATAGAAGGAATCGCTGGTACCGAGACTCGCTGACAGACCGATGGCAGCTCGAGCGGTGGGCACTGCTCCGCCTATCGCCGCATCCAACGCTGTCAGCGTGAAGTCCGGAATGAGACTCAGCAGCAATGGCTGCGGTTTGCCTCCGTCGCGCTTCAGCACGTCTCGAATCTCTTCGAGTGTCGAGTCTGCCACTTCTCGTTCGAGGGCGAGGACGATCAGGTCGGTAAACTTGGCGACCTGAATACTGCTCTCGGCGATCTTGATGCCCGCCTGCTCGTGCAGCGCCTGCGTTTTGGACGGATCGGTATCATAGACGACGATACGATTGGCAGGAACAGCTTCTGCCCGGACAAATCCATAGCAGATCGCACTTCCAACCGCTCCCGCGCCAATAATACCGATTCGTTTGTCTCGCAGCATGGTGAGATGAATCCCGAGTAGTGGCTGCCCGACTAGGCGTCGCCGTAAACAGTCTTACGGGTCGTGTTGGCAGTCGCGCCATTGTCGATTTCTACGATTACGTTCGCCGGAACGAACATATACACCTTCTCGCCGATTCGCTCGACGGTGCCGTCCAAAGCATAGCAGACGCCATTGAGAAAGTCGATAATGCGTTCGCCCATCTGAGGCGTTGCGCGCTCTAGATTGACGATCTGGTATTCACCGCCTTTGAGTCCGTCCGCGGCGAGTTTGGCGTCCTCGAACACCTGTGCATTCAAGCGTACTGCTACCTTTCCACCGCGTGCGGTCTGCAGTCGGAGTGGCTGCTGGCGACGAATCCCCGCTTCGACCGGCTGCGGCTCGGTCTCTTCTTCATCGTGATCCTCGGCACCGAGGACAGTATCCTTGAATCGGCTCCAAAGGCTCTTGCGCTCGAAATCTTCAGGCATTGGCTGCGGGTTCACGGTGTCCATCCCTCCATTGAGTCTCAAAAAATGAATCTTAAAATCGTCTATAAAGTTACGAAAGGTATGTCGGCTGGCACACTTTTGAGCCTTGTGGCAAAATCAGGAACTATCGGTCTAACTACGTGGCCCGAAGATTGCGGTACCGATACGAATGTGGGTTGCGCCTTCCTCGATGCCGATCTCAAAATCTCCGGACATTCCCATCGAAAGCATCCGTTGTGAGGCGGCGGGTAATTGGCTATAAAGGCGGTAAAGCGATGCGAAATACGGGCGGGAATATTCTGGGATTTCGGAAAATGGCGCCATTCCCATCAAACCTGCGAGTCTGATGCCAGGCAATGTCTCCATTTCGGCGGCGGCATCGAGTACATATTCTGGAGCAAAGCCGAATTTAGCATCTGCGGCATCCAGTTTGACTTCAAGCAGAATGTCGGTCACTCTGCCTTTAATCAGTGAACGACTCCCTATTTCCTGTGCAAGACGCAGGCTGTCTACACTTTCGATCACGGAACAGAGTCCTACGATATCGCGCACTTTGTTTGTCTGTAAATGTCCGATGAAATGCCACCGAACGCTCGTCATTTCTGATGGCAATATAGTGAGTTTCGCGAGGGCTTCCTGAACGTAGTTCTCGCCAAAATCGCTGATGCCCTGTGTATAGGCTTCCTCGATACGCTGCACATCCACAGTTTTAGAGACGCCGACGATCGTGATATCAGAGGCTGAACGCCCTGCGCGCTCAGCGGCAGAGGCAACCCTCACGCGGAGGTTCGCGATCCTAGCTGCGATCGAGCCATCCATCATAAGTATAGTCGTGGTTCTTAACGGAAAAAGCGGAAGGTAGCGCGCTGTTCTTGACCTCAGTCCACTAGCTACCGATAGGTCAAATCGAGTTCGGACACCCTATATCTGTTCTATTGACATTAAGTTTAGCAGATTTAGAGTCCGTGTGCAAGAGTCTGGAATGATTTTTTATGATTATTTTCGACTTTTTTATGTTTATTGGCACTTTTAACACATTACTGCGCTATTCAGGGTAGAAATGGTGAATCTACCGGTAGTGTCTCGCATGGCGTACCTATCATATATGATAGCAAACAAGACAAGTCTCACCTATTTGTAAATTGGTATTCCTGTATCCGTCATCAGAGTGTTCGGGACAGGCCGACCCATTAAATTCTCAGCGCAGTTTTCCGCATACATATCACATTTCCAGATTCCACTTTCATTGATCAAACGAACCGATCCCTTCATTTCGTAACGCATGTGCATTTTGGTCATCCAAAAATAGATGGGTACGTCGGCTTTATCTCCATCAATGATTGCATCATCGGCGTGAACATCCGTGATTGTCTTCATAATCTCAGATCCGTATGCTATTTTCTGATTTGCCCGCATACCGTCCTGCATCTCAACACTCATCCCCCTGGCAAATATTTCGGCGGTGGGAGCTTCACGTTTGAGTTCATCACTTACTATTATGAGTGGGTAAACTGCTTTCCAGTCCTGTTTCATCATCGCAGTAAAAACAGCAATAGCCTGCCGTTTCGGCTTCTGACGCTGATCCCACAAATACCACCATCCGAAGGAGCACGATAAGAGCGTTAAGACAGTAAATAATCCTACGATCGTTCCGGTTCGGCTCGCTTTCATTGGAGTGGTATGTCTATCCATCAGCAGGGCGGCAGGGCGGGGCGCCGTCGAATTCCCGCCAGTGCCGTAGGCAAAAGGTATCACGGACGGCCGCGCTAAATGCTCCGCCTGCTGAACCTGCGATGGGTGCGGCGCGTTTAGTGGTTCTAGTGGATATTGCAGTTGAGGAGAATTGGGTGCGTAATTATGGACAGAGGGCGGCACGATAACAGACGCTGCGGGGGACAGCGTTGTTTCGGCGCTCTGAACGGGAGCGGTCGCTTCAGGAACGATTCGTTCGTAGCAGATAGGGCAGGAAGTCCACTTTGTTTCATCGACAGACCGCTGACAGCGAGGGCAAATCACCATAGGTTTACCACAGTTATCTTCCTTGTAGAGAAGCGAGGCAGCTCGAAGAGCATCGCCAGTTAGTGTGCAGCCTTACTGCCCTAGACACTATTTACCGCTATCTGCCGACTCCAGGAAGCTTCAAGCCACCGAAGCTGCTCATATCAGGCTTCCCAATAAGATCCGTTCCCGCTTTTTGCAAGTCTGTCAACGAGTTGGAGCGCGCATCATACTTCCATATTCCCCTCTCATTGACCATGTGGGCTGTGCCCTTCATAGTAAGCTGCTGTCCCATGAGAGTCATTTTAGCCGAGACGGGAACGTCTGCTTTGTCTCCATCGATCACAGGCTCGCCCGCCTTAATGTCAGTAATACCCTTTAGCATTTCCATCGCTTGAGCAACAAATGGATTCGATTGCGAATACGTCTGCAGTCTGGCAGATGATTGCTCAGAGAAAGCATCCGCATTGGGAACTGTTTTTTTCACCTCTTCCGAAAGTGCCATCAATGGGTACATCGCCTTAGTATCCTGCTTTACGACTGCGGTATAGAACGCAACTGCCTGATCCTTCGGATTGGTGCGATGCATGAGCCAGTACCACCCGCCGAATCCGCCGCCAAGGATCAGCAAACTCACGACAACAATAGCAATGATAGGACTTTTCTCAGTCGAATTTTGCTGAGCGCGCTCACGTGTCGCGGACTGATAGGCAGGTTTCGGCGTGTTCGGATTGCCGATACCACCTGTGCCGCCGTAACTGCCCGGCTGCGGTGCAGATTGGATGGGCGGTGGAACATTGATCACCTCACCGGTCAGGCTGAGCCGCTGGTTCGCACCCTGCATCGGCGCGTTTGTCGGTACACCATAGGCGGGTGGCGCACCCGACAGCGGCTGTTGATACTGCTGCGGGGATTGAGTCTGTGTGAGGTCGGGCATGTTTAAGGGCGCGGCTCCATACTGTTGTGGAGGAACCGCTCCGTATTGTGGCTGAACGGCAGAAATGGGCGCATAGTTTTGTGGGGGCAATGAGGTGCCAGGAGCCTGAATGGCTGGAGCAGTCGGATTCTGTGACTGGGCGCTCGCCGTATCAGGTACGACCTGAGTATTACAAATCGGGCAGGTCGTCCGAAACTTCTCATCTACCTGCTGCTGGCAGCGGGGACAAATTACCATGATCAAATTCCTCGTAGTTCTGTATCGAAATGTGTCATTCACCTGATGCTGGCGAACACTTTCCTTCCAACTCCTGCAAAACGTGAATTAGTAACCAACCCTGTGTTTGATGCAAGCCGCTGCGGTCAGCGCACCATACGCGGTGCGCGCGTCTCCTTACCGTCCTGATGGTATACAAGGCCGGTCACCATGTCACCGCTCTTCGTGAAGGCAACCTCAGACTCCTCTTCGTTCGAGAAGAACGCCGTTTCGGTCTCGGGCAGATACTCGTCGGCAGCACCATGAGGCAACTGGACTGTGAGATGCCCGTTCTCCACGGCGACTGTCAGTATCTCATTGCTGCCAAATGCATAGCGTCCGGCATAGGCGCTATAGTGCGCGGGATCGATGCGGACGCTTCTATGTTTCGGAGGATCGAGCGCGGGAATGAAGAAACGGGCCACCCGATGGGCAATCTTTGTCGGCTCCCCGGGCGAGCCGAGGTTCATGAAGACCACGACGGTGGTCATATCGTCCACGAAACGCGAGATGACTGAACGGAACCCTTGCCAGGCTCCTCCATGCTCTATGAGTCGGTGCCCGTGAGCCTTGCCTAAAAACCATCCAAAGCCGTAGGGATATGTCGTGCCGTCATTCAGCCGAATCGGGGTCCACATCTGTTCCAGACTGGACCGCTTGAGCAGCTTCTCCGTGTAGAGGGCCGCATCCCATTTCGCCATATCCAAAGCGGTCAAATAGAGGCTGCCATCCGCCGTAGTGTTCATAGTGGGAGAGACCCATTCCTGGTTTTTGAGTTTGCCTTGGACCAGATGGTAGCCCGCCGCACGGTTGGGAATAATGTCTTCCTCACTAATGATGCGCGCTGTATCCATGCCGAGGGGAGTAAAGATTCGCTCTTTGAGGAAGTCTCCGTAGAACTTGCCCGTCACCTTGTGGATTAGGACGCCGAGCATGTGGTATCCCGCATTGCTGTAACGCCATTGTGCGCCCGGCGCGAACTCGACTGGCACCGAGACGGCTTTCTTTACCAGATCGTCTTCCGTGTAGTCCTGCCGTATCTCAAGAACCTTGTAGATATTCCCGATTCCGGAGGTGTGCGACAATAGACGCCGAATGGTAACGTCTTTCCAGGCTACCGCCGTTCCCTCCAGATACTTGCTGATCTTGTCGTCCAACCCAATCTTTCCCTCTTCGACAAGCATCATCACTGCGGTGGCGGTGAACTGCTTACCGAGCGAGCCAGACTGGAATAGCGTGCTGGGAAGGACAGGAGTCTTCCATTCCAGGTTGGAGTAGCCGTAGCCTTTCGCTCGCATCACCTTGCCCTCCCTCATAACCGCGAGAGAGAGGCCGGGAATATGCTGTTTGCGCATCTGAGACAGGACATAGTCGTCGATCCCATCAGCGAGCACGGCATAAGGGAGGGCAAGCATCCCGCAGAGAGCAAGAGTGGTTTGGAGCAGCTGTCGCATCAAGACCTCCAAGTCTGTTTTCATCCATGTCCGGCCTGTCGGAACGGCTCATGGCCAAATCAGTCACGACCGGATTGGCCGCCTTCTCGGCACTGACTCGTTCACTTCTGACTCCCAGAACCGTACCTTGGATCTGGCATTCACCACCTACGTACTACAGCGACTTTGCGGTTGCTCTTAAGCGGATAGATAAAAATCGGGATGGGCATCCTGTTTGAGAGATACCATCACTTCGGCTGCGCTGGATCAGGCAACGACCAGTACATATCGACAGTGGAAAGCCCTGTTGCTCTGATCATACTAAACCAGCAGAGCAGATAGTCAGAAAAGATGTCGAGCATGTATTTGTCCATGACGAATTTATGCCGTCACACATTTTCTGACTATCCCACTGAGGAAGGTGAGTGTGTAAAACGCAGACTATTCGAATGAAGAACTCGGGGCATTCGCTTCATTCTTAAGAAGATTCGTCATCGGCGACTTCTCCAGAACCACTTTCCATGCCCCATCTTTATCCCGCTGGAGCGTGTACTTGTCCGTTACCGTCGAGACTGCAGCAGTATCCATCAGGTTTTTGCTGGCGAACACTCCTTTGAGCGAGAATTTTGCATCGATCGTCACGACATCAGGGTTCTTTGCATTCGACACCGGCTCTCCCAGGCTGATATTGGAAATGCGTTCCGTATAGCCGCGCGCCTCTTTTTCCTTCTCATAATCCTTTTTGGTTGGAAAATAAGTCTGTTTGTCTTTGTCGTCGATCAAATCATATTGCGCCACGACATTGCCAGTCTGCATCGCGCTGATATACTGGCCGAGAACGTAGCCTGGTGACTTACGGTAGATGAAAAAGTACCAGCGCCCCCCCAGGACTACCAATATCAGGATCACGATAAAAATCGCCGTCTCAGAAACTTTCATGCCGGTACCAACGCCTTCGCGCTGTTGCGCTCGAGACACCATACGTGCCATCTGCACTCTCCTTTTTCGGTTCAAAATTCTTTGGTCGAATCTAAAGGGAACAATACCTGATTCGACCTGTAAAGGTGATGCAGCAAAGCATCGCGGTCTACGCACTGCACATTCGTATCCCGCTCGTCCACTTGAGTGTGCCAGCAGGCAACTGCGCGAGTTTCAGTACCTCTATTCCTACCTCTGAGCTGCTGGCTGTGTGAGTCGTGCGCCAACCTCGCAGATCGCTTCAATTGCACGGTCGACATCCTGGCTGTCGACATCGAGATGCGTCACGAATCGTATCCTATTCGCCGAGAAAGCACCACATCTGATTTTATGTCGATCGTAAAGTTCCATCACGAACTGCGCTGCGGGAGCCGTTGTCGTCACATAGACCATATTAGTTGGAACAGTTTTCGTGTCGAGCTTCACCCCTTCAGCATTTTCTATGCCCTCCGAGAGACGCTGCGCATTGGCATGGTCGTTTGAAAGTCGCTCGATGTTGTGATCGAGCGCATAGAGTCCCGCCGCAGCAAGAATACCCGCCTGCCGAAGCCCTCCGCCGAGCATTTTTCGTGCGCGGCGCGCTTTATGAATAAAGTCAGCGGTTCCGCACAGCAGTGAACCGACCGGGCATCCCAGGCCTTTCGACAAACAAAATGTCACGCTGTCTGTTTGACGTTTAGATAAAATTTGATGACTGGTCGTCTTCCAGAAATGCACCTGTTCGACTTTCTACACGTAGATCGTCGGTTTTCGACGCAATT
>JBBQPY010000190.1:0-9847 GCA_038216735.1 Chthonomonadales bacterium | reverse complement strand
CTGATCCGACATCGCCGGAACATACGCGCCGCCTGCTGTGCAGCTTCCGAGTACCGCCGCGATCTGCGGGATACCCTCGGCAGACATACGCGCCTGATTATAAAAGATGCGTCCAAAGTGATCGCGGTCGGGGAAGACCTCGGCTTGCAGCGGCAGATACGCGCCTCCCGAATCGACCAGATAGATGCAGGGAAGACGGTTCTGCTGTGCGATCTCCTGCGCTCGAAGATGCTTTTTGACTGTCAGCGGGAAGTAGGTGCCGCCTTTCACGGTCGCATCGTTCGCGATCAAAACGCACTCCTGCCCGTGAATCGGCCCTATGCCCGTCACAATGCCTGCGCCAGGCGCTCCATTTTCGTAAATGTCATGGGCAGCGAGCGCGCTGAATTCGAGGAACGGCGCGCCAGGATCGAGCAGCGCATCGATACGCTCGCGCGGCAAGCCCTTGTTGCGGCTATGATGTTTCTTCACCGCTTCTGCCCCGCCGCCCAGCTTAACCTGTGCATGTCGATCGTGTAACAGCGCGATCAACTCGGCATAGTGCGCAGCATTGTCACGAAATGACGGGGCTTCGGTATCAATTGTCGATTCGAGGATTTCCAACGTTCAAAACACCGCCTTCAATGAACAGCACGGAAGCAGCGTGTCTGCCAATCGCCATTGCAATCCAATAGCTGAAATGTTCGTAATACGGGTAGTATATCTGCCAACAGTGGCGACATTCGCCGTGACTATTGCTATTCCCCAATGCAGAGGAGATTTTCGATGAGCGTTTCGTTCAGCCCCGTCGGCGGAGCTTTTCTGGTCGAGTCGAATCCGGTCGATCCGGCGGCTTCGGAGACGATTTTTATTCCCGAAGCCTTGACTGCTGAAGACCGATTGATCGGCAAAACTGCCGATGGTTTCCTTCGTAAAGAGGTGCTTCCGCACGTCGGGCGCATCGAGTCGGGCGATCATCCTTTGATGCACACATTGATGCAAAAAGCGGGAGAACTCGGTCTGCTCGGCGCGGATGTTCCCGAAATCTATGGCGGTCTCGGACTGCCGCAAACTACGGCCGCGCTCATCGCAGAGAAACTGAACTATCAGCAGTCCTTCGCGCTGACGCACGAAGCGCATACCGTAATCGCGACCCTGCCGCTGCTCTATTTCGGCAACCACGATCAGAAAAGCCGCTATCTGCCGAAACTCGCGAGCGGCGAATGGATCGGTAGTTTCGCGCTCAGCGAGGCGAACTCCGGCTCCGACGCGCTCGCGCTGCAGACCAAAGGCGTGCTCTCGGAGGATGGAACATACTACCTTCTCAACGGCGAAAAAATGTGGATCACGAACACCGCTTTTGCCGATTTGTTCACGGTTTTCGGCAAAGTGGACGGCGATAAGATCACGGTGTTTCTGGTCGAGCGCAACACGCCCGGCGTCTCCTTTGGTAAAGAAGAGCACAAGTTGGGAATGCACGGAACGTCGACGCGGCGCGTGATCCTCGATAATGCGGCGGTTCCGATTGCCAACGTGCTGGAAGTCGGTAAAGGACATTACGCCGCATTGTGCGCACTCAATATCGGACGCTTCAAGCTAGAAGCGGGAGCGGTCGGAGGGCTAAAAGAGGTGCTTGCGGTCTGTGCCGCGTACGCGAAACAGCGCAAAACCTTCGGTCATCCGATCGCTGAATACGGGTTAGTTCAGCATAAATTAGCGGAAATGGCTGCCCGCACATTCGCACTCGAAAGCATCGTCTATCGAATCGCCGGACTGCTGGAGAACGCCTTCAAGGACATCGCCCCGGATGCGCCCGACGCCTCACAGCAGTATCATCGCGCTTCCGAAGAGTATGCGATCGAGTGCAACATCGTGAAGGTGATCGGCTCAGAGACCTACAGCAACATGACCGATGAAGCGATCCAAATCCACGGCGGCTACGGCTACACGGAAGAGTTTCCGGTAGCGCGGGCGTGGCGCGATCAGCGGCTGCTGCGTATCGGCGAGGGCGCGAATGAGATCGTTCGCGTTGCGATCGTCAACACGATTCTTCGACGAGCAAAAGCGGGACGGCTCGCGCTTCAGGAAGCAACAGCGCAGGCGTCGGCGACTCTTTCGGACATTCGCGCCTTTGAGTCGAACACATCCGATCCGCTGACAGCGATCGGAAAGACCGCGCAAAACACGAAACTTGCCGCCCTCATTCTACTGCAACAGGCAGCTGAGCATTTCGGCGACAAACTCCTGGAAACGCAGGAGATCGTTGCCGCGATCGCAGATGTCGTCTGCTCTGCGTACGCTCTGGAGAGCGTTGCACTGCGTTGCTCACAGTTGAAGTCCCTGTCGCATCCCAGCTACAAAACGGCGCTGCTAGCCAGTCAGGTGGCGGCCTGCGACTATGCCGACGAAGCCCTGACTGCGGTTCGCTACTGCCTCGATGTTCTTCCGAACCAGCCCGAATCGCTCGCGGAAATGGTTCGGTTCCGCGCCAATCCGATGCAGTTACGTCGCGATCTCGCTGCTGCCGTTCTCGAATCGGATGGCTATCCGGTGTGAAGCCCTCACCCCAACCCCTCTCCCTGCCAGTCGCAGGCTCCTTAGGGAGAGGGGTCGGGGGTGAGGGATCTCATCTCCATGTCTGCCCGCTTTATGTCAATCGGAAGCCTACTCCATCGTTAGCCGTACCGCGCTCATCACCTCTTCCAGATCGGGCAGCACGGCATATTCCAAAATCGGGTTGTACGGGATATGACAGTCTTTGCGCGCGACGAGTTGGGGAGCGGACAGGAACAGATTGAAACGGTCGGGATGTGACGTCATTTCCGTGATTATACTTTGCCCGAAACCGGTCGTGCGAGCGTCCTCGTGCACCACGACCAGCCTACCAGTGTGCCGTAGTGAAAGTTCGATCGTGGCATAATCGCACGGGGAGATGCTGCGCAGATCGATGAGCTCCACGGAGATGCCTTCGTCGTTTAGATGATCCGCAGCCTCCTCCGCCAGTTCCGTACAGTTTCCCCATGTCACGAGTGTTACATCCTGACCGGTGCGGCGCACCACTGCCTGCCCGAGCGGAATCGCTTCCGGTTTCGGATTGGTCGCAGCACGCTTGCGGAAGATATGCTTTGGCAGCAGGAACAGCGTCGGATCGTTGCCATGAATCGCCGTCCAGAGCAGTCCGGCAGCGTCTTCGGTGGTGCTCGGAACCACGACGTTCAGCCCGTGAATATGCGCCCACATCCCCTCATTGCTCTCGCTGTGCCAGATGCTTCCGCCCGGCAAATACGCGCCATACGGCGCAATGATCACCATCGGGCAGCTCCACTCGCCGCAGGTTCGCCAGCGCAGGGAAGCCACCTGATTCATAAGTTGGTTGAGCGCCGGACCGATAAAGTCGATGAACTGCAGCTCGAAAACCGGACGCCACCCGAGACTTGCCAGCCCTACCGCCGCGCCGAAAATCGTCGCTTCTGCGAGCGGTGAATTCAGCACGCGACCAGGATACTGCTTCGAAAGACCTTTCGTCAGCCCAAACACGCCGCCTTTCGGGTCTTCGATGTCCTCGCCGAACATCAGTACCTTCGGGTTTTCCGCGAGCGCTTTCTGCAGCGTCTGATTAACAGCAGCGACCATGGTCATCTCGGGGGTCAGTTCTAATGGGGGTATTACCGGCGCTATCGGCGGTCCCATCAGGTGCGACATCACGTCGGCGGGGTCGGGATCGGCGGCGGCTTCGGCTTGACGGTAGTCGTGATCGACCTGCTCGGCAATCTCGGCGAGTTCCTGATTCCACTGTTCCTGCGTAAGTGTGCCGTCCGCGATCAAACGCCGCGATAGAATGTCAATCGGATCACGAGTCAGGTCGAGGCTCAGGTCGTCCGCGAGACGATACAGCCGCTGATCGTCGCTGCTGGTGTGCGAACAGAGTCGATCGAGTTCGCACCAGAGTACCGTAGGACCCTCGCCGCGCCGCGCTTTCGCGACACACGCCTGTCCGACTTCATAGAGGCAGTAAGGATCACGCGCATCCACTCGGACGAGACTCTTTTCGCCGAGCGCGCCGAGACGATAGGGAAAGAATTTTTCGGTCGGCGTACTGATTCCATAGCGGTTGTCTTCGATTACGAAAATAACGGGAAGGTTTTCCTGAAGGGCAAACGCGAGGGCTTCATAGAACTCGCCCTGCCGTATCGCGGCATCTCCCACACTGGTAACGACGACTTGATCGCCACCGTCCATTTTGAGCGCCCACGCCGCGCCCGCGGCTGGAATGCACTGGGCAGCAGTCGGGGTCGCGACAGAGAAGAGGTTGTGCGTACGGTCACTATAGTGACCCGGCATCTGCCGTCCCCCGCTCGAACTGTCCCGCTTGGCGAGATAGGCGAGCGCCAGTTCGTAATTGGTGATCCCACGTGCCAGCACCATCGCGCGGTCTCGATAGTAAGGAAACAGGTAATCATCGGGGCGCAGCGTGTAAATGAGGGCAGCGAGCGCTTCATGTCCCATTCCTGAGACTTGAAACCAGCCTTTGCTCTGGCGAAGTAGGATGCCTTCGCGGCGGTCGCCCTCGCGTGCGAGAGCCATTATATGCAGCAACTCACGTGCAGGCAGCGCGGCGGTGATTGAATCGACGATTGAAGAGCGGGTCAGCTCCATTGCATACTCCGTCTGTGTGATTTCGAATTCAATGGGTGTTCGAATTCGATACGAAACGCCTTATGGGCGTCCGTTTGATAGTGCTCTGAGTCACACGCTTCCAGGGTTGAAACCGCGGTCTGGCTGACTAAAGCCGAGCGTCCTTCGGACGCGAGATGGGCAATACGACTCTGCCCGCATTACCTGCCTGTCCCGAAGTTTTGGGACAGGGAATCGGGGTGAGGCTAAAAAGTATAGCCTTCGCGCACGAGCACGGATTCGGCAATTTGCTCGTAAAAGGTGGTCGGATTGGAGACAGGCAGACAGCGCATTACTCGCAAAGCCTCCGAATCGATCGTAATGCATTTGTCAGTCTGGACCGCCGCAAATGCGGCCAGTGCAGCCTGCTCCACTCTTGCATGAGCATCGACGGCAAAGCCAAGCGCAAAAGCCGCTGCCAGTTGCCCTCTTCGCTCCAAAATAGAATTTTGACCAAGAGCTGAGGCGCGCAGCCAGGCGCTCTCCAGTGCGAACAGTGCCGCGGCAATATCCGCTACAGCCGCAGCAAAACTCTGGTTTTTGCCGATCTGCTCGCCCTGCGCCAGAATTCCCGCCTGCAGGACTTCCTGAAAAACGTTGCGAATCATCCTAACCAGATCGCCTACTTCCTCCAGGGGTGTCGTATGTTCCGAGGTCGGATATGCATTCAATGCTGTGTTTGCTGACTCGGAACCGGATGAGAAAGCAAGACGACCGCTCGCAATGCGACGCAGAATTTGATCCAGCACTGTCAGTCGATTGATCTCGTTGGTACCCTCGAAAATCCGGAATACGCGCGCATCCCGGTACATTCGCGCCGCTGGAAACTCCTCGCTGAAACCCATGCCGCCATGTATTTGCAGCGACTCGTCCGACGCATATGCTAGAACTTCCGTTCCGAAGAACTTGATGATCGCACACTCGATCGCGTACTCTTCCGACGCCTGCAGTAACGAGTCGTTCGAATCCGAGTTTGAGCTGGCGTTATGTGTTGCAGCGTCCCAGTAGCCCGCGACGCGATAGAGCATACTTTCCAGGAGATAGACTCCCATCGCCATTGTCGCCAGCTTGTGCCGCATCAGAGAGAAATCGGCGATCGGATGCCCGAACTGTACGCGCTGTTTCGCGAACTGAGCCGCCATCCGCAGACACTCTTTAGACGCGCCGAGTGCGGTCGCGCCGATATGGAAACGCCCCACATTCAATGTATAGAGCGCGGGACGATGTCCGCGGCCAACCTCGCCGAGGACATTTGCGACGGGAATCTGCGCGTCCTGAAGCACAAGGCGTCGTGTCGAGGAGCCGTGCAGACCCATCTTCTGCTCTTCGCGCCCGATGACCAATCCCGGCGTGTCCCTTTCTACCAAGAACGCAGTAAACCGCTCGCCATCGACTTTCGCAAAAACAGTGAACAGATCGGCGAACCCGCCGTTCGTCGTCCAAAGTTTCTCGCCGGTCAGCAGATAGTGCGCACCGTGGGACGATAGCGTAGCGCGCGTTCGCGCCGCAAACGCATCGGAACCCGAGCTCGCTTCGCTCAGCGCAAACGCCCCGATCATTTCGCCAGAAGCCAGTTTCGGCAGATACTTTTGCTTTTGCACCTCCGTACCGAAGAGCAGTAATGGCAGCGCAGCGACGCCGGAATGGACACCCATTGCGATCGCAAAGGATAAGTACGGCGCAGCTTTTTCCGTGAGCAGCGTCAGCGCGGTTTTCGACAGGCCAAGACCCTCGTAGCGCTCAGGTATTCCTCCGGCGAGAAGTCCAATCGACCCCGCCTTTCGCAGCAGCGACGACATCAGGCCCGGTTCATGCGCTTCGAGGCGGTCAATCACCGGAACGATATCTTTGCGTACGAAATCTTCCATCGTCGTCGCGAGCAGCCGCGATTCAGGATCCAAATATTCCGGTATGAATATCTGATGAGCCTCGGCATAGGATTGCAAAAACCCGCCACCGATGGGAACGCTACGGTCAGACATTCTGGTCACCTGACTGCTGAATTTCTATATCGTTTGCTTCCTGCGACGGTAACGTTGTTGTCTCTACTCGCGTCGCGGGATCGCCCGTGGACTGTCTCCTGACCGGAGTTTCGGGAACAGCAGCCTGGACAGATGAGGGCAGCGCTTCCTGCGGCGGCTGTATTGCCTGCGTTTGCGGCTGGGCATTCGCGAGTGCGGCGAGCATCACCTCCGCCACATCCATTACCGGCGGTGCATTCTCACCGGCGATCTGTGCCATGCTGTCGCCAACCATAATCTTACAAAATGGACATCCCACAGCGACCGTTTTCGCGCCCGTCGCCAGCAGCTCCTCCGCTCGATTGTTGCCTGGACGCTGATCGGCAGGCTCATCCATCCACATACGCCCACCACCCGCGCCACAGCAGAACGTTTTGCTTTCACGACGCCCGACTTCGATCAGCGGAATTATAGCAGATTCACCGAGCAGTCGGCGGGGCGCTTCCGTAATTCCGTTGACTCTCGCCAGAAAACAGGGATCGTGATAGGTCACAGAGTCGTTGAAGCCCTGCGGCAGAACCAGACGTCCCGACTCTACCAGCTTCGCCAGGAACTCGGTATGGTGCACGACATCATAGTTACCGCCGAATTGCGGGTACTCGTTTTTGAGCGTGTTGAAGCAGTGCGGGCAGGAGGCGATTACGGTGCGCGTCTGAATGCCGTCCAGCGTCGCGACGTTCGATTCGGCAAGCTGTTGAAACAGGAATTCATCGCCGGTGCGGCGCGCAGGATCACCTGTGCATTTCTCTTTGGGACCGAGGATCGTAAACTTGACGTCCGCCTTTTGCAGGAGCTGCGCCAGCGCGCGGGTAGTCTTTTGCGCCCGCGAATCGAAGGCGCCCGCACAACCTACCCAGAGCAGAACCTCGCGTTCGTCAGTCGCGGACGCTGCGGGAATGTTCAGCCCCTGTGCCCACTCAAGCCGCTGGCTCGCCGCCATCCCCCAGGGGTTGGAACGGCTGCCGAGCTGCCGCAGCATCGTGGCTGCAGAGCCGGAAAGCCTGCCCTCCGCAACGCGGTACCGACGGATGCCGTCGATCAGATCGACATGCCGGATCAGGGACGGGCACTCGCGAACGCAGGCATGGCAGTTCGTGCACGCCCATATCTCTTCATCGCTGATAACGTCGGTGGACTGAGCGAACTTGCTCAGGAGCGCGTCTTCAGCATATATTCCGGTAATCGGCTCCGTCACATTCCCACTGCCCGCTTGTTTGTCAGAAGTTGCGGATTGAGTCGCCATCAGTCGGCGCAGGTCGAGCACGACCTTTTTCGGATCGAGTGGCTTGCCGACCGCATGCGCGGGACAGACATCGGTGCAGCGACCGCACTCCATGCAGGCATCAAGACTGAGCAGCTGCCAGCGATCCATATCCGCGATCGAACCGAGCCCGATACGCCCGGTCTCCTCCACATCCGCCATCGCGACCGGTTCAAGCGCGCCCATTTTGCGCTCCGGCTGCAGAACGATGCTGAGCGGCGCTACGAAAATATGCAGCCAGCGGCCGTACGGCAGCGCAGCGATCACGCCCAGCACGAAGGGCATATGCACCCACCAGATCACAATGTAAGTGCCGATAGTCATGCCCGGCATAAAGTGCGCGATCGTGCCGCCGACAGGCGAAAAGGCAGCGTAAGGCGCACGCGAGGGATCGGCGGCGATCCCGGCTCCCTCAAGCAGAAAGCCCGTGATCGACGCGCCGAACATCAGAAACAGAAAGCCGTCGTCCCAGGCAGTGTGCCCGAGATTTGGAGAGTGTTTGGAGTGGCGTCGCGCGAATGCCATCACGATGCCGACTGTCAGCGCCGCGCCGAAAATATCGAGCGTCAGCTTACAGGTCAGGTAGAACCAGCCACGATAGAGCCAGTGTTCGCCGAAGAAAAAGGCGCCGTAGTGCTCGACGCCAACGATGTTGGTTCCGATGAACAGCGCGAGCATCCCGTAGAAAAGCAGCAGGTGCATTTTGCCCGCGTATTTCCGACGTCGGATACGCCGGTGCTCGAACATCTGCTCCTTCAAATCGCGCAGGCGGACTGCCCAGTCCTTGATCGGCGGAATCGAACGTCCCTGTCGCCAGAGCGGAACGCGCCGTACAAAGCCGTATACACAGACGACGATACTGAGAATCGCAAGCGAATATAATGCGATCTGACCGAGCGTCGATATGTGAAAGAAAATGGTTCTTGTTGCCATAAAAGTCTGAATAAAATAGCGTCGAAAAACTTGGATATGTGAGAGAATAATGTCCCGAGCATTTGTAGGGGCGCTGCTTGCCGCGCCCTTTATTGCGTGTCCGCGCCCTCTTCCTATCGGGAAGTTATGGATTTACAGACCCTTGAGCATCGAATTAAAGCTTTTCGATGAGCTGAGGCAGTATCTCGTGCAGATCGCCGACCATTCCATAGTCCGCGACCTCAAAAATCGGGGCGTCCGGGTCGCTGTTGATCGCGACTATCACCTTCGAATCTTTCATGCCTGCCAGATGCTGAATGCTGCCGGAGACGCCTGCGGCAATATAAAGCTGCGGCGCGACGGTCTTGCCGGTCTGACCGACCTGCAGTTCGTTCGGGGCGATTTCGCTGTCGACTGCCGCTCGAGTCGCGCCGACAGCACCGCCGAGTTTGTCCGCCAGACCGCCGAGCAGTCGCTCGAACGTCGCGGCATCGCGCAACGGTCGCCCACCGGAAACAACTACCGCTGCGGTCGTCAGGTCTGGGCGTTTCTGATCGCCTTCTTCCAGGCTGACCCAGGTGGCGCCCTGTGGAAGCGTTACGCTTCCGACATCGAAGGGATGGATTTCGCTCACGGTATCCAGAGTCTGCGGCGCGCCAAATGCGGTCCCGCGTATACTGAATACCCCTGCGTCTCCATTCATACGAACGGTCGCGAGGATATTGCCTGCATACACAGGTCGCTGAAATTGCATACCGTCTGCGGTTTTATCGAAATGAACCACATCGGAGATCATCGGGAGATCGAGACGCGCGGCAATCCGCGGCAGAACATCTCTGCCGAACGAGGAGGCAAGTCCGATCAGCGATCGGCTGTCGGTCTGCGCCATCACCGCTTCGCAAACGACGGCGACCCTATCTGCTGTCGGATGCTGCAGTTCCGCCGACGCCGCAACGAGAATATGACGCGCACCGAAGCCTCGATAAGCAGTTGCTGTGTC
>JBBQPY010000189.1:0-9868 GCA_038216735.1 Chthonomonadales bacterium | reverse complement strand
TATCCAGCGGGCGATGTCGGCTGAAGTTTCGGCGCGTCGGCATGGGTCATGGAGGCGGCGCACACGAGTACGCTCAGGATCAGCGCCTTCACGAAAGACGGAAAAGTCGGTAGTTTGTAGGTCGGCACGGAAATACTCCTCAATCTACGGTAATTAGTCACCCTCATTCCAGCACACTCTCGGGAAGCTTTATGAAGAGGAGATGCAAATCCAGTGTCTCTGAATAGAGGCGAGAACTTTCAGGAGGGGTTCCTGATTACAAATCACGATGTCCAGCGATTCGACCTAAAATCGTCAGAAGGACATATATAAACCGCAAAACCATCAAGTTCGGAGCATTCGCAGGGGCGCTGCTTGCTGTGCCCTGTATGCAGTGTCCGTGCCCTGTATTGCGGATCTATAGCGCTTGAGTAGCCGCACCGACTTCCCATCGAATATCGAACCATTCATGGACCTGTCCTGGCTGGATTGGCGCACATGTGGTGTATAGCGGTGTTGGTTCAGAAGGGCAATGGCGTATCGCGCTCGGTAAGGAGTTTGAGCGCCGCGGCGTGATGGTTGCATTCGTGGGTGATCAGGCTGCGCAGTGTCAAGCCTTCGGGGAGGTCGCCGCTTGCAGGAGCAGTCAGCGTTTGCACGGCATCGATCGGCGACATCTGCTCGAGTGCAACGAGCTGCATTACACGCGCGGCTTCGCTGTCATCGACAGTCGTCGCATAGCCATTTGCATTCAAAAAGGTGATAGCGGCGATAAAAGCGGTGCGCAGATTGCCTGCCTCGAAGGGTGCTTTGAACAGCAGGCGCCGCAGCATCTCCGCTGACTGACCGAGCGCGTCGTCGCTTTTGAGATAGCTGTATTGTCCCGCCATCGCCGCTTCAAGCGTGAAGTAGTTGTGGCGATTGATTTTGCCGGTCACGACATTGTTGATCCAGACCAGATCGTGGGTCGTTAGATACTGCATTGGATGAAGTGCTCCTCAGAAATCAAGTTATGAATAACATGGGCAACTACCCGCCCCGCCTTATTTCTCTCACTCGCTGACAATAGTTGTATCAACTCCCTCTCTTCACAAAGCTTCGGGAGAGGGATTGAGTGAGGGTGAATAGTTGCGAACACGGCAAAACAATCGTCTGCGAACTGAATGACGCCGCTTTATAATCAGTATACCTGCCGTGCGGCAGGTTACAGAAACAGTGCAGCACAGAAATTATCTTAAACACGGAAAGGAATTCATTGGTAAGTAGCGAACTGTAAAGTACACACGTTCGACGGGACTCCCAATCATGGCTAGCCTGAAAGACTCGCCTCGTACGCCACTTTATGCATCGCTGCTTCGGTTACCGTGAGAGGGAATATAGTTTCGATGGTTATCTGTCCGCGCTGTCAAAATCAGGTAGATGAACGCGCTTATAGTTCCTGCCCACAATGTTCCACACCACTCAATGCAGCTGCTGGCGCTCAGCCGTTGCCCGCGCAGCCAATTCCGCCTGGTGGGATGCCCTACGCACCAATCGCACAGGCGCCGATGCCCCGAGCAGGCGTCCGCGTATCGCTCACCGGTGAAACTATCGGAGACGCATCTGGTCTCAATGCCCAGCCTGGCCCGGACTACGGCAATAATACATCGGGCATGCCGTCACGACCCAGAGCAATGCCCACTGGTGCGCGACCACCCGATTCACCCTACGCGCGCCGAGAAGCCGCTCCCGACAACTCCGGCAGAAATGCGCTCCTGATCAACCTGAGCGTGGCGCTCGTTTTTATCCTGCTCTGCCTGGGCGGCGGCTACTGGCGCTGGACGCATCGCACGAATCCTAAGGCGCAGGTCGCACGCTACATTCATGCGATTCAATGGCTGGATTGGGGAGTCGTCTACGATTTGAGCGCGACCCCGCCAGGCAACAAGTCTCGCAGCGCGTTCATCTCGATGATGAACGACAAGTTCGACAACAACCCTGTGCTGAAAATCGTGGGCAGGCACAGTATGGAAAAGATCCAGTTCGAGGTTGGAGAGCCGACGATCTCCAACGATGAGGCGACCGTGCCAGTGAGCAGGAGCGCTACCGAACTGGAAAATGGCAATTCCATGAAGCTTACGCTGACGAATGTGGGCGGCATCTGGAAGATTCACCCGCTGGCAGATAATCCGATGGATATTCTGCATAGTTCGGAAGAGGACAAAGCGGGCGGAGGCGCTGCGCTTTCCCTGCCGTCTGGCGCCGGTGGCATCAATCCATGAAAATCTATAAATTGTAACGCGGAGCAGACTGCACCCTGTGGGGGTAGCGAAGGGCTGAATCATTACGATTCAAGAAAGCTTTGGGTGACAATTCACCCTGCCGTTTCACCCTGACAGGCATAATATCTGCCTTCGCTCCCCCTCTGCTGAAGCTTCGGCAGAGCGGGATTGGGTTAAGGATGAATCGTTACGTTTTTTGCAGGGATAGCGCAAAGGAGAAAAATATGACGCTTACCGAGGAACAGTCGGCGTTTTATCGTGAGAATGGTTATGTGTTGGTAAAGGGACTGTTGACCAAAGAGCGAGCCGCCGAACTCCGTGCAGAGAGCCACGCGCTCGCGGCACGCCTTAGCGGTGAACACGATATCGATGCGACCTGGGGTGCGGCGCGAGAGGCGGTTGCCGGAGCGAAAGAGACGAAGATACTGCACTGCCACAACGTGCAGTTCTACTCGTCGGCGTTTTCGCGCCTGCTGGTCGATGAAAAGCTAACAGGCGTTGCCGCAGACATCATCGGCTCGAACAATGTGCAGCTTCATCACACCAAAATGTTCATCAAGCCGCCAGAAAAAGGTTCGCCATTCCCAATGCATCAAGATGTGCCCTACTTCCCGCACGACCGGCACAGTATGATCGCAGCGATCGTCCATTTTGACGATGCCCCGGTCAATAAGGGCTGCGTACGAGTCGTTCCGGGCAGCCACAAGCTCGGTCCGCTGCCGCATATTCCCGAGGGCGGCTGGCACCTGCCGTTTGCGGAATATCCTATCGAGAGAGCGATTCCGTGCGAGGCAGAGGCAGGGGACGCTCTCTTCTTTTCCTACCTCACAATCCATGGCTCGGGCATCAACGTCAGCGACGAGGCGCGCACCACGGTCTTGATTCAGATGCGCGACCCAACGGATCCACCTACTGTCAAAACGCACGAGAGTCGTGGGCAGGGCATGATGCTGCGCGGTTTCGACCCGCTCTCCGCCCCGCGCGGCGTCGAATGAACAGACACTCATCCGAAGCAGGAGTATGAGAATTGACTACTATCGCCGATATCAGCCCTTCCGGTTCTCACCTGCTGACTCCGTCGCCTCCGCTCGATGGCTTCGCGCCGGAAGAGTTCCGTGCGCGGCGAGACGCGCTGCGGTCTGCCTGCTCTGACGGTATCATTGTCGTACGCGGCACGACCGACGGCGAAGCAGCCCATGCCAGCGCACACCGGCAGAACAGCCCGTTCTACTACCTCACAGGTGTCCGCACACCGAACGCTTTCCTCGTGCTGCTGCCGGAGGGCGTTTCCGCTTCGATCGGATTGAAAGGTGTGCCTGCCGAAACGCGCGAATTGCTTTTTCTGCCCGCCCGCAATGCGACAACGGAGACGTGGATGGGTGCGCGACTCGGACCCGGGGAAGAGACAGCAACGGCGACGGGAATCGCAGCAGTCGCGGACGCAGGCAGATTCTGGAGCGCGCTGACGGCGTGGATGCACCACAATGCGCTCGTCTATACATTCACTCCCTATGGGGAGCAGGCGAAGCTCACGCGCGAATATGCCTTTATGCAGCGTATCGGAGACTACGCACCCGTTGTGCAGTTCCGAGACATTGCCAAGCCATTGACAGCCTTGCGTATGATCAAATCGCCGGCAGAGATCGTGCGGATCGAAGAGGCAATCGCAATTACCGGTGAGGGACAGCGAGCAGCGCGTGGTCTGATTGCGGGAGGCGCGGGTCGCAATGAATACGAGGTCGAGGCGGCGATATTCGCAGCATTTCGGTCTCGTGGGGCAAGTCCTGGGTTTGCAACCATCGTCGGGGGCGGTGTGAACGAACCCGTTCTGCACTACGAGGACAACAATCAGATACTTCGGCAGGGTGACGCGGTGGTAGTCGACATCGGCGCACAGGTCGGCGGCTACAATGGGGACGTGACCCGTACTTATCCTGTCGGCGGCGTCTTTTCGCCCCGTCAGCGTGACATCTATCGGCTGGTGCAGTCGGCTATAGAGAACGCTGTCACAGCCTTTGTGCTCGGTGTCGATTCACAGAACTCGATGGATTCGCGCTGTAAAGAGCTGCTCAAAGCCTCGGCGCTTAGGGCACGTGACAGCAGCGGAGCAGAGACGAACCAGACGCTCGACAGTTATATGCCGCACGGATTGAGTCATAACCTGGGACTCGACGTACACGATCTGATCCAGGTCGTCGACCGAGATGCTCCGCTGCTGCCGGGTCAGGTCGTCACCATCGAGCCGGGCGTCTATATTCCTGCGGAGGGCATCGGCGTACGCCTCGAGAACGACTATCTCGTTACCGAAAACGGACTTCGCTGCCTCGGTCCCGACCTCGAATCGGACATCGATGCCGTTGAACGTGCAATGATAGCTTTATAGCGGTGACAACGCAAAACGCTGGATGCAGAATCAACGGATTCGCTGACGCAACGCAAGGGCAGGATTGAGGACAACAAAATGGATGAAGCACAACGGCCGCCGTTCGCAGATCGCATGCGTAAAAGTTTCAACTGGAAAGTCGTGTGCAAACGGACTTGTACTGCAGCAATCGGTCAGTTGATAGCTTTGCTCTCACTGTTCGTATCCTGCGTAGTGACTGGAAATGACAGTTTACCCCGGCAATTCTTCGAATTCTTAAACCAGCATTGTTTTGCGGTACTCCAGACAATGCTCGTTTTTTCGCTGGTCATGTACCCTGTCTTCGGCGCATTTGGGGATGCGATGAAAGCATTCTTTGGCGAGCTGGTTGCGTCTCAAGAGAGCCAGCAGGCATTGCACGAAAACATTTCGTAGTCTTCCATCTCGACCCGCACAACGGACTTATATCCGTTATTGAGGCTGTTGCGAAAGCTAATGTGGGAATAAGTGTAGAGCGTCAGCCCTGTTAGCATAGCGTTATCCCAGTTGCCATGCGGACGAAATACGTGCGAGTGCAAATCCCGTGTCCTAAGGACAGTTGGCACAAAGTCTCCGCACCCTCGGACGTCAGTCCGTTGGAGCGCCCTGCCGGACTGAAGCAGAACCTTGCCGGAAGCGGTATTTTCTTCCCCTCCTTCGGGTAAGGAGGGGAAGAGTGGTGAATTACCCGAGTTTGATCTTCGCGATACGGGCGACGGCTTCCTGGAGCCGCTCGCCATTTTTGTCGCCCATCACGGTCAGTGACATCCGCACGTAGTCCCGCCCGTACTCTCCATAGCCAATCCCTGGAATTACCAGCACATCTGCCTCTTCAAGCAGCAGTTTCGAAAAACTCATGCCGTCGTATCCGGCAGGAACACGTGCCCACACATAGATCGCCGCCTCGGGTTTACGAACCTTCCAGCCGAGCGCGTTCAAGCCATCGCACAGAATATCGGCGCGGCGTTTGTAAAGCTGCAGCGTCGGCTGATTGTCGAGATGCAGGAGCGCGTGCGCAGCGGCGAGGGAAACGGCGGGAAACTGCTTGCTGTCTAGGTTGGATTTCAGACGGTTGATCGTGCCGATCGCGTCCGCATTGCCGATCGCGAAACCGATCCGCCAGCCGGTCATGTTGAACATCTTCGAGAGTGAGTGCAGTTCGACCGCCACCTCTTTCGCGCCTGGAACCTGCAGTACGGAAACCGGCGGCTCGCCCGCGTAGTAGACGTCGGCATAGGCGGCATCATTCACGAGCAGCAGATCGTACTCTTTTGCGAAGCGTACGGCTTCAGTATAGAAACTCAGTGGCGCGACGGCTCCGGTCGGGTTGTTCGGGTAGTTGAGCCACAGCAGTTTGGCGCGACGCGCGATATCGGTCGGGATCGCGGAAAGGTCGGGCAGGAACCCGTTCTCCTCGAGCAGAGGCATCAAGTGGACTTCGCCGCCCGCCATCAGCGTGTTGACTTTATAGACCGTGTATGCGGGGTCGGGACAGAGTGAGACGTCGCCCGGGTCGATATAGGACCATGCCAGATGTGCCAGTCCTTCTTTGCTGCCGATGAGCAGCATTGCTTCCGTGGCGGGATCGATCGTGACGTCGAAACGGCGTTTCGTCCAGGTTGCGACGGCTTCCAAAAAGGGCGTCCAGCCCGCGTTCGACTCATCGTAGCGATGAGTTTCGGGGTTGTGCGCAGCCTGGTTGAGCGCTTCGACGATCGGGTTAGGTGTTGGCTGATCGGGGTCACCGATGCCCAGATCAATCAGATCGCGTCCTTCGGAGAGGGCTTTGCGTTTCAGCGCGGCGATTTCGCCGAACAGATAGGGCGGTATTTTCTCAAGGCGTTTTGCGCGGGCAATCACGACGGGTTACTCCTGTTAATTGTAGAGAGCTTATTACGGCCAGTTCGAAATTCATAAGTCGAATTTGGATATCAATTCAGTCGGAAACTCTGACACAGTTTACCCGTTTCGCGCCCCGGGAAAATACAGCCTGAAGTTCTGTTCATTGCGTCCCGATAATAATGCCAGTACTTCCCTGAGTTTGATCAATACCATCCCTGCGACCTCTGTGCCAACCGGTTCATTCTTTATTTTCGTACGCTTCTGTGTCCTGCCTTTGAGACACGGCAGCGATGTCAGCCGTTCTCCTGTTGTTGTCGCCGATCTTTCTGCTGGCGTTGAACGCATCCTGTCATGCTGTTCCAGAAGAGGTCGGTCGGTAGGATAGGTCGGTGGCATAGCGCTGTCTGAGAACCGGGCGATCACGCAATCGGAATCGGAAGTGGTGGTAAAAGCCGCACGCATTCTGCTCAGGGAACTGTTTGACATCATTTGAGGAGCAGAAGAAAATGTCGAATCGTTTCGATCAGGAGAGCGTCGAGGAGTTGTTTCTAGCGGGTGAACGCGTTGTGCCGGGCACGTATCGGCAGGTGGGCGGCGGGCGCGAAGTCGAAATCTTGCAGGAGGATGTTCTGCCCGCGAGTCTCGACGGTCGTGTGGCCTGCTATATGCGTATCCGTTACACGTGGGCGCAGCTCTCACGACAGCGCAGCCTTAGCATTTAAATACTACCCATCGACCACCTGCTGCGGGAATTGAACGAACAACTAACCGTATAAATATCCCGCGACTGCGCTCCCAAACACTGGTTCGGGAGCGCAGTCTGCGTTTGAAAGCAGGATATCGGACCCCCGAAGATGGGCTGTTAGAACCGGCGGAGGTAGGTTTGCGAATTCGCACTGATACCCGTGTTTGCGCTAAACTCGACAGGAATCGTGATCGATTTGCCTGCGCCGAGAGCGAAGATGCCATGTGCACTGCCATGCGGATCCGCCTGAATGAAGGGCTTGCCGGACGACGCGCCATAGCCGGAGGGCACATCCCCGGTTTTGTTGACGAGTGTCGTGCCGCCAGTCAAGCTCGTCAGCACGACATTGAGCGGTCCCAGGATCGTTGTCGTACCAATGTTTTTGACCGTGAGGTGACCGTGATAGGCGCCATCTTTCAGAGTAAGTGGATCGAGAGTGATGGAAACGGAGGCGCTTACTTTGACGGCGAAGTGCAGGCTGATGTCGATCGTGTCGAATGTGCCCTGACCAAAGTCACCTCCGCCACGTGTCGTCATATACAGGTTATTGTCGCTGCCGACGATTACGCCGTCCAGCGGCCCGTATGCGCCTGTCTGCACTGTATTACTGAAGCTGTAAAGATTGGTGAAGTGATTGGACTTGTCGAGGCTATATGCGACGCCTGCACCATTTGGCCCATCAAATAAAGTGGTTCCGTAAAATTTGTTGTCCGGTCCCAACGCCAGCGTGTAGGCTGGAAAGTCGCCATCAGTAGTCGAGTCGAAATCATGTAGGATAGTCAACTTGACAGCATTAACAGAAGGAGTGAATTTATATATCGTGCCGAAGTTGTTCGCGCCGCCGTACGTAGTAGTGCCATACATCGCCCCGCCAGCATAGAGCAGTGCGGAGGAGGGATTGGCACCCATGCTGCGAGGGCCTTTACCGAAGGAGTAGACCGTATTAAAGCTCGTGCCGGACGTATTCAATTCGTAGATTGCACCGGCGCCATTCGTTGATCCAGATTCTGTGGTGCCATAGAGGTTACCGGCTGTGTCTTGAGCCAGTCCGCTTTGTGGGTAAGCGGCCTGTCCGTCGATGTTGGCGAAGTGGTGCAGAATAGTGAGGGTGCTCCCCGCCAGCTTGAATGCTGTGCCATATCCATTCGCGCCGCCACTGCTGGCAACACCATAGAAGCTGCCATCTTTGCCCTCCATTAATGGGGCGTAGATGTGGCTGCCTTGTGACTGCGTGAGACTGTAGAGCACATGGAAGGAGCCACCAGTCGATATTTTGAAAATCGTGCCGCAACTGTAGCGGCCGCCGCTCGTCGTCGAGCCATACAGGGAGCCGTCTTTGCCGACGATCAGCCCTGCCTGCGGTGAGTTACCATCCATGAAAAATGGATTATTGAAGTGGTGCAATATCGTTACTTTGCCATTGGCATCGCTCTTGAAGATCGTGCCGTTATCGTGATAACCTCCTTCTGAAGTGGTGCCGTAGAAATGCCCGTCCGGACCTTGCACGACCCGACCACTCGGGCTGTAGCCGGGATGGGAGTAAAACGAATAAAGGAGCGTAACACTGCCTGTGCTGCTTACCTTGAAAGCGGAGCCATATCCCTGGCCAAAACCCGGATGGTTGTATGTGAGGCCGCCAGCCTCGCTCGTACCATAAAAGTTTTTGTCTGTTCCCTGCGTGATGGCATTTGGCATAAACGCGTCGGTGCCATCGAACGTGGCAAAGACCGATATCGTATTCGCCGCGAGGTCATATTTGTAAACCACCCCTGCGCCGATTCCACTGCCGCCATAGTAGGTCGTGCCATACAGATTGCCATCGGCTGCGATGATAGGCTGACTGTAGGGCAACTGACCCGCATTGCCATCAAAGGTATAGAGCCGCGTGTAGGTGCCTGCCGGGGAGATTTTGTAGAGTGTGCCATCGTTCGCTCCACCAGTCGGTGTTGTGCCATAAAGATTGCCGCTGTTGCTCCTCGTCAACTGCGACCATGGATTCGCACCGTCGGCATTTTCAGTTCCTCCGAAATCATGAATATTGGTGTAGTTGGTGCCATCTTTGCTCAAGCTGTATACGGTGCCATAACCGTTCGCGCCGCCATAGTAAGTCGTGCCATACAATTTGCCGTCGTTGCCTTCAGTAACGCCCGAGTAAGGATTATGGCCGCCTCCCGCTACATCAGTATTAAAGGAATGCAGAACGGTGACTACAGGCGTGCCATTGCTGACGATTGTCAGCGAGTAGACAGCGCCATAATTGTTCACGCCACCCTGGTATGTCGTGCCGTAGAGTTTGCCATCGCTCCCTTTTATCAATTCGCCATAAAAGGGATTGCCTGGCTCACTGAGCGACGGCGTCATATAGGTATAGCCCTTGAATACATAATAAGGAGTCACGGTAGCGACCGGGCTTCCACCGACGATCGCAATCGTCATTTTATAGATGCCGCCAGCATAAGAAGCACTGCCTTCAGTTGCACCGTAAAAAGTGCCATCGATGTCACGAAAAAGGCCCCCTAGTATTACAACGACGAATTTGTGATACACTCTCTTGACGCTGTTTTACGGCTCAGGAGGTGCCTTATGGATGCCAATGAGTTTGCTTCTTTATACGACACGTTCTGTGATTTTCACGCCTTC
>JBBQPY010000188.1:0-10012 GCA_038216735.1 Chthonomonadales bacterium | reverse complement strand
AGACAGGGCTGGATAAGCAGCAGACAGTCCTGCTGCCAGACGAGAAAATGGAGGCGGCGCGGAGGTATCGAGCGATGACCTGTCCGCGCATTTTCGTCTTAGACCGTGCGGGCAAAATACGTTATACCAACGATCATAGCGATGACGCACCGCTCAAAGTCGCGGTCAGCCTGATCGTTTCACGTACTGTCGAAGCGCTCAAGCAGTCCGCTTCGGTAAAGTGAATCCCAATACGCAGTCGGGAGATATGCTGTGCGAAACCGCTCATTCAAGTTCCTGTTTCTGTCGTTTGCCGGGGTGTATGCCGCCTTTTCAGGTTCCTTCCTATGTTACGCGAACACCAAGCCTGCAACAGCGACAAAGTATGCCCACATTCCAGCGTCTGCACAGAAATCGGGGTCAGTCGTCCCAGAAGGCCTGATTGTTGACGCGACTGACGGACTGGTCGCCGATACGACATCGACGGCACATTACGACTTTGGCGATGCCGACCTGCTGCGAACCCCAGGCCTCGAACACACTTTTACGTTCCGCAATAACAGCAAGACACCGATCGTGATCGAACGTTTTCAGCCCTCCTGCGGCTGTACTACGGCACTCCCAGCCTCGGGTGGGAGCGGCGAAAACCAGTCTCTCGCGCCCGGCGCGACGATCGCGGTCAACGTCTCCATCGACCTCGCAAACCTGAAGTCCGGCAAGTTCGATAAATATCTGTGGGTCTATGTCGTCGGCAGCACAGATCCCGCCGTCACGATTGAGATGACTGCTGCTGTACAGCCGATCCTTGCCCTGGAGCCCTCGATACTCGAATTTGGCAGTGTGCCTGCCGGAAAGGCTGGACATCTCACGCTGACCGCGAAAATGGATTCTCGCCTTTTTGCAGACGGTAGTGCGCCGCAGCTTCTCTGCTCGAACCCCGATGTCAAAATCGTTCTGACAGGCGAGATAAAAGACATTAAGGGCAAATCCATCGCGTCCAAAAAGACAAAGGCGGTTTTAGCGGGAACGTCGGCTGGTGACATCGATCCGGCAGCAGCGCCGGTCAGCCGGCTGCGAACATTCGGGTATCGTGTCGAGCTGGCCGCGAATGCACGGCTGGGGACCGTTGAAGGCGCCATTACCGTGCAGATGAAACAGCCGAAGTCCGGTTCCGAGCCTCGTATTCAAGATGCATCTGCCGATCGTCGTGCGCAGCGTATCGCCTCTGCACTGGTCAATATCGGCGCACCGCTGAGCGGTGAGGTGGTCGGCAGCATTTCCGCTCGCCCTCGTGTGTTGGTATTTGGATCGATCACGCAGGGCAATCGCGCCGTACGTCAGTTTACGCTGATCGGCATCTCCCGTGACGCACTGAATAACCTGAAACTGACGACCAGTACACCCTATATCGAGGCGCGTTTCGTATCGCAAAAGCCCGCTGCTCCCGGCGATACCCCTGCGCTCACACTGCAAATAGAGGCGGAGATCACGCGAAATGTGCCCATTGGCAACCTGCAGGGCGAAGTCCGTATCACGACGAAAAACGGAGAGCGGCTGATGCTCCCGATAATCCTCAACGTCTATGCTCGACGCAACTGAGGGTCTGTAAACAAAACTGCCCGAAGGAATGAATGCGGACGCCCCAATACAGGGCGCGGACGCGCAATACAGGGCGCGGGAGCTTGTTGTGTTGCAGTTCTGAGGAGACTACAGGGAGATTATAAGGCGCAATGATTAAGAATTACTATGCGATCGACTATCAGGTGCACTCCTTCCGGTCACACGACGGGAAAGCATCGATTACGGATCAGTGCGCCCGCGCAGTCGATATCGGGCTCGACGAGATCGGCTTCACCGAACACAAGGACTTCGATCCGTTCGACCCACTGGCGGACTATTTCAATTATGATGACTATATGGAGGAGATCGCGGCGGCACGGAATCGGTTTGGGGAACGGCTCAAAGTCAGGGCGGGCATCGAGATCGACTATCAGATCTGGTTCGAAGATAAAATCGCGGAGTATCTGGACAGCCATCCGTTCGATTTCGTGCTCGGAAGCGTTCACTATGTCCATCGGAAGATGCTGATGACTCCGGAATACAACCGGAATCGTTCAGCAAAGACCGCTTATGCCGACTACTTCTCGGCGGTACGGGATTCCGCTGCGAGCGGGCTCTTCGATATCGTCGCGCACCTCGAGTATGCCAACCGGCGCGGGCTTGCGGCTTGGGGACCCTATGATGCGAATGCCTACCGCAACGAACTGGAAAGTCTGTTCGCGCTGATGGTCGCGAAGGACATGCCGCTCGAAATCAATACGGCGGGACTGCATCAGGGACTCGGCATCTCTTACCCGACGGCGGCAACAGTCGCCCTCTACGCGGAGTGTGGTGGCAGGCGAATTTCCATCGGTTCTGACGGGCATCATCCCGACCAGCTTGCGCACGCCTATGTCGAGGCAGTCGAAATCGCCCTTGCTAATGGCATCACGCAGGTATGTACATGGCATGACAGGGTGCCGACTGAAGTGCAATTCCGCGTAGAAACCAGGTAGAGACACCGCTCGAACAGCTGAAAACACCCTATTTTCATTATTTTTCTGCCATTTTGCAGTATATTTGCTTTGTTTTCACAAGTTTGGCTGATCGTATGATACAATGTTAGTAGCTGATAGACGACATGGAATTTTGACCGAACTGCGCTTAGTGTATCTCCGAACCGGCATTTGCTCGCTTCTCGTTGTGCATCCTCTGCCAGACTTTCTTGTTTTCCTTGCCTCAATTCAGACGGCGATGACAGTGACTGTCTTCGTCTGCTCTTGGTGCCGCTCCGCTCTGAGGTGTGCGGCACACTCTCTCTTTTCCATTGGGGAAAGACAATCAGGAAGGAGCCATCGAAAATGGCGAAACGTATCTATGTGGGTGGACTGCCCTATTCAGCAACCGAAAATGACCTCGAGAACCTGTTCTCGGCGCATGGCACGGTTTCCTCCGCGTCTGTGATCACCGACAAGTACACGGGCCAGGCCAAGGGCTTTGGCTTTGTGGAAATGTCTACGGACAGCGAAGCAGAAGCAGCCATCCGGACGCTCAACGGCACGGAAATGGGCGGTCGCACTCTGACGGTCAACGAAGCGAAACCGCGTGAGGATCGTCCTCGCACGGGTGGCGGCGGTTATGGCGGCGGCGGCGGTGGCGGAAGCTATGGCGGCGGCGGTGGTGGCGGTCGCGACCGTTACTAAAGCTTCTCTGCTGTGAGACCACAGTCTCTCAGTAGGATGCCAGCAGTAAGGTAAGGAGAGCAGGCGGTAGAACAATTCGTTTCTACTGCCTGCTCTTTTTCGTTACTGCCAGTAGCCAGCGCTGATGGAAGCGCTCCGCCATGAGCATCTCTGCAGTCAGAATACAGAAATTGTCGAGGATGCCGGTCGTTAATCGGTGCGTCGGGCAGAACCGGCGCTCCTCCTATGGGCAGGACTCTGAGGCAGCGGCGGCGAATCCACCGTTATCGGAGAGACAGTCTGTCTGAGCGCCATCTAGGCCGGCTGAATGCTGCGAGCGCGCAGGAAAATATCTGTGACGGGCGCTTTCGGCATAAAACGTATCTGAATGTTATAATGAGAGAATGCGATCAGAAACGCCTTGAAGCATTCCGGGTCCATGCACTTTTTTTGTTTGCACAAATTTGGCAAGCTTTCCGCTTCAGCGTACCACCTCAGAAGGAAGTCTCGATGTTCAACCCATACCGCACTCGTTCACGTAATTCCAGTTTGCGCCCCACCCTTCGTCCGCTCACACGGCTGACATCGTTTGCTGCGCTGTTGTGCGGCCTGGGTGTTCTGCCGCTTTCAGTGCGCGCAGACAGCACGGCGGAGCGTCTGTTCAAGGAAGGTAAGTTCAATCAGGCGCAAACCGCGTATGCCGCTGCCGTGCGCAGCTCGCCGCGCCAGTTGGAGCTGCGTATGGCGTATGCCCGGACTCTTCTGCGGCTCGATAAATGGTATGAAGCGATCGCGGAAATGCGTACCGCAATCGGATTCGCTCCGAAAAGCGCGGACGCGCATGGAATGCTCAGCTTTGCTCTGATGCGCGGCGGGCAGCCCGAGGAGTCGGAGAAAGAGGCGAAGAAGGCGACTGAACTCGATCCGAAAAGCTACTGGGCTCTTGTCGGCTCGGCAAGGGTAGCGCTCTGGAACGAGAAGAACGCCGACGCCGAAAAACTGCTGAATCAGGCGACTAAGAGTTTTCCCGACCAGCCCGAAGCATGGAACTATTTACTGAACGCCCAGGACGAAAAAACGCCAGAAGCGGATCGAAAAAAGGCTGCCGCAGGCTATGTCAAACTCGCTCCCAAAGGACATCCTTTCTATCATAGCATCGAGGGATTAACCCGCACTATTGAGAAAAAAGACAGTGATGATAAAAAGAAAACTTTTCAGGCTGAGGGGAAGATCAATCAGGACGTGCTCAAAGCCGCCGATGAGGGCAAGATCAGTCCCGTCAGCTTTAGCGTCGACTTCGAAACAGGCAAGTACGATACGGATTCGATAATACTACCTGTCTCAGTCAATGGATCACGTTTTCGGCTGCTCTTCGATACGGGCGCGGGGCACTCGATCGGGCTCAGCGGGCCCGCAATCGAGCGCGTCAAAATGCCGCTTTTATACAGGTCATTCGTCAGTGGGGTGAGCGGAAAACAAGCGGTAAGTGTCAGAAGAGCAGACGAAGTTAAAATCGGGGGGCAGGTTTTCCGTAATGCGATCGTAGATACATCGAAGGATGCAGATGAGGGCATAGATGGGCTGATCGGAGGTGCAGTCTTCGAGGAGTATGTCATGTCGATCAACTATGAAGACAATGTCATGACCTTCACGCGCGGAAAAACGGCAGTTGCGCCCCCCGTTCGTGAAGGTTATCATAGTATGACCGTGCCATTTCACCTGATCGATGGCTATATCATATTTCCACTGCGTCTCGAGGATCAGACGAAGACACAGTGGGCAATGCTAGACACCGGGGCTCAGAGCGTTGGCATACTCTCGCTTCGCACGGCACACGAGCTGGCGAAGAAACGCAACTCTGAGACGACCCGTGAGGTACAACTCGATGGGCGGCGCGGTATCGGCACGAGCAGCACGAAGTTCACCTCGATGGAGTTCGAGTTCGCTGTCGATCTAACGATGGTACATAAAAGCGGTGCACCGTACTTTATGGAAATGGCTCCGGTCGAGGGGGCTTCGATGATGGATAACCAGGTGAGCCGCCTGTCGGATTTCGAGCTGGTCGGGCTGATCGGTATCTCCTATCTCAGCAACGCCAAACGCGTCACGTTCGATTACCCGAACCACTTACTGACGATGGAGTTTGCCGACAACGTGTAGACGATTTTTGAGAGAAAGCCGGTTGGAATCCGGGACAGAGCTGGCATTCCCCACCGGAAGGGGGTTCGACATATGGCTCTGCAAACGTGAGCATCAACGTTCAGGAGGTTTCTAAAATGGCACGACAGGATCGATCGAACCACACAGACAAACAGACAGACGGTATTTCTGGCGGATTAACGCGGCGCGAAGCTTTGCAGCGCAGCGGCGCACTCGGCATTGCGGGCGGCGCGGCGCTTACGGGGTTGACACAGACGGCTGGTGCGCAGCAGGGAGCAGTTAAAACGAAGATGCCGACTGCCGTTCTCGGGCGCACCGGCGTCAAAGTTTCGCGGCTGGCGATGGGCGGCGCGTGGGACGTGGACAGCGAAGTGGTCGGCGCAGGACTCGAGCAGGGCATCAACTATATCGACACGGCGCAGGTCTATAATGGCGGCAATAGCGAGACCGCATTCGGAACGATCCTGAAGCAGATGGGCGCGACCGGGCACTCTGCAGCGCGCAAAAAATTGTGGCTCGTCACCAAATCCCCGGACATTCAGAACATGGAGACGCGACTCGATCGCAGCCTCGTCAAACTCCAGCAGGACTATGTGGACTGCTACTATATGCACGGGATTCGCGACCCCAAACTGCCCGCTTCTGCAGAGATCAAAGCGATGGCGGAGCGTATGAAAAAGTCCGGCAAGACACGCTTCTTCGGGTTCTCCTGCCATGATGATCCGCTGGTCGAATGCCTGAACGCGGCGGCTGACAGCGGTTTCATCGACGTAATCATGTTCCGCTACGACTACCATTACTACAAGAGCGATGCCCTCAACCGGGCGATCGATCGCTGTGTGAAGGCGAAAATCGGGCTCGTTGCAATGAAGACTCAGGTCGGCGCGATGACCCTGCCGGAGAAGATCAACCCGTTCCTCAAGCGCGGCGTCAATCAGCATCAGGCGGCGATCAAGGCTGTCGCAATCGATGAGCGCATGACGGCTATCTGCTCCGAAATGGTGACGGCAGACCAGATGCGCCAGAACGCCTCCGCCATCGCAGGCAAACTGACGGTCGCCGAGGCGGACGCGATTCAGGAGCACGCGCAGTTGGTGAGCCACCTCTGGTGCCGTGGCTGCGACCACATCTGCCGCCAAGCGAGCGGTGCTGGCAGCAAGGTTGCCGTGGCGGACTCGCTACGCTTCCTGATGTACCACGATCACTATGGCAAGACAGAACACGCCCGTACTCTGTATGCCGGGCTGTCGGAAGCAGACCGTGATCCTGAAGCGATCGCGAAAGGCGACTGGGCGGCAGCGGAGCTAGCCTGCCCGTACAATGTGCCGCTGACGAAACTTATGCTGAGAGTAAAGGAGCGACTGGCGTGAAGGTACTGATTATTGGCGGCACCGGGCTGATCTCGACGTCGATTACGACACAACTGCTGAACCGTGGCGACGAGGTAACGCTCTTCAATCGCGGCAAGAGCGAGGCGCGTATTCCGGCAGGCGCTAAGACTCTGATCGGCGACCGCAAACAGTATGCGGCGTTCGAGGCGCAGATGGCGGAAGCGGGGCATTTCGATGCGGTGATCGACATGGTAGGTTTCGCGCCGGAAGATGCCGAGAGCGCGGTGCGCGCCTTTCGCGGACGCACCGGACATTTCATCTTCTGCAGCACCGTCTGTACTTATGGCGGTCCTGCGTCGCATTACCCGATCCGTGAGGACGAGCCGCAGAGACCGATGGGCAGCTACGGCGCGAACAAAGTGAAGTGCGAACAGACGCTAATGGCGGCGAACGCGGCGGGCGATTTCCCGGTCACGATCATGCGTCCCTCGCAAACCTACGGCGAGGGCGGAAACATCGTGCATACGCTCGGCGGGAAGACGACCTACCTGGACCGTATCCGCAAGGGCAAGCAGATCATCGTGCATGGCGACGGCGAGTGTCTGTGGGCGGCGTGCCATATCGATGATGTCGGCAACGGCTTCGTCGGGGCGGCGGGCAATTCAAAGGCGTTCGGCAAAGCCTACAATGTGACGGGCGAAGAGTGGATGACCTGGAACCGGTATACTGCGGGTGTTGCGGAGGCTCTGAACGCACCTGCGCCGAAGATCGTTCATATTCCGACCGATCTGCTCGCGAAGATCGCCTCGGAGCGTGCCGGTATCAGCGTCGAGATTTTCCAGTACCCGAGCATCTTCGACAACTCCGCCGCGATCGCCGATCTGGGTTTCCGCTACACGATCCCGTGGGTCGAGGGTGTGCGGCGTACGGTTGCGTGGCTGGATGAGCGTGGCAAGGTCGAGAACAGCGACGACGATCCGTACGACGACAAAATCATCGCCGCCTGGGAGAAGCTGAGCGCGAACATTACGTCGGAGCTCTCGACTGCCAGCGCTGCATAAACCGACAATTCTGAATTAACATTCAGCCCTCACCCCCACCCCTCTTCCTGCCATTCATTCTTCGTTAGGGAGAGGGGAGTTATAACGTATTGTGCCTCGGAAAGGGTGTAAGTTTATACAGGAAAATAGCGATGAGAACCTTGTCATCGAAAAGCGTCTGGACAGGAGAGCGTTCTCCGTTGTTGCGCTCGACCATGCGGACACGGATGATCTCTTCTAGCATTCACAAACGGTGGAGGCGCGTCTGGCGGCTATGGAATGGATGCGACAGGTGAGTTATGGATACGACCCGGCTACCTGACGACTTCAGAGAATTCTTACAATTGCGCAACTCGGAGAAGATTGAGTACCTGGCGAGTTTCTTCGTAACGGATGTTAATGTGGAGCACGACTTGTGAAGGAACAGATGGCAGCGTTTACTGAACTCGACTGGATGCGAATGGATGTGCATGCGATTGTCGGTTCCTCTGGTCTGGCAGTGATCGAGGAGGCACGGCATAGCGCCTGTCGTGCGTGGATCGAACGTCACGACTATCGTATTGCCACACTCGACTGTCGTGGCGGCTTAGGTATTGCGATACCGGAGCTTGGGAGAATGCTGGAATGGGAAGCCAATTTCGGATATGTCCTTGAACCAGGCAACTGCAATCTGAATGCATTGAACGATGGGTTCGAGTTCGATGCCTCAGAGACAGGCTGCGTTCTGGAGATACTCGGAGCGGACATCGCCTGGCAGGAAGATGTGCATTGGATGCTCGGTCTGCTCTCTATTTCGACATTTCACAGTCGTGTACACTTGGCACAGGGAGAGCGTTTTTTCGTCCTGCTCGTTTTGCCTGTCGGCTCTACGCTGATCAACGTGGTTGTCGATGAAATACGTGTTCCCGTAATACAACGGTGTTTAAGTCCAAGGGAATATCATTTTTTAGATTGAGCATTGTGACAACAAGCAACTTCTTTAGTTTCCGGTAAATGTGGAGGCTTTGGCCCCCTTTGACGGCGCTCTTTGGCTCTTTTGCCGCCGGTGTGCGAGCACACCGGTCAGCAGGTGGTCTGTGACGCTGTTCTTTTTGCGAAGTTTGCCTGCCACCAGGGGCAACTCCGCGAAATGCAAACGGCACAGCGCCCGACGAAGCCGCCCGCACGTCGGACGCGCCGCCCTGTCCCAAAAGCCCGCCGACACTGGCGCGCTCGTTGCGGCGACATAAGACAGGATACTGCCCGCCAGAAGCGCCAACTCCGGCAGGCGAAAGCGGCTTTCTTCCCCGAACACAAAGGAGCGCTCTGCGCCCAGCATCGGTTTGGCGGCAAGCGGCACCTGCTCGACGGCCCACCGGTCGCGATACAGCCGCCACACGGCTTCGGGCGACACCCCCAGAGTGGTTGCCAGCAGCAGCGGCTCTTTGTAGCGCGCCTCCGAAATCGCCACGATCCGAAAGGAGGGCGCGCCGGGTTTTTGCGTGGGGAGAACCAGGTCGTTCCACACCTGCGCGCTCATGCGCCGGTTGCCCTCCTGCCAGGAGACTGTACTGTCGGGGGGCGTGGGGGCAAGAACCTTGCCCGCCCGCGTGCGCACAAGCGGACGCACCCGTTCGCCCCGCGTTGCCTTGCGTCCCGATCCTTTGCGGGCAGGCAGGCAGTTGCGCCGCGCCGTCTGGTTGGTGCGTACACGCCCCACAAAGCGGGCGTTGTCTCCTGAAAGCAGGTCGGCAAGGCAGAACCCGGCGTCCACAATCAGCGCCTCGCTTGTGTCCAATGTTTGGACCGCCTGCTGCACGAGCCGCTTTTGCAGGGTCGCCTCGCTCTCGCCCGCCGCGCGCCGCAGCAGCAGGCGGGGCAGACCCAGGCGGGCGTTCTGGACGCGCCCGACGCCCACGCACAGTCCGAAGACGACGGCGGGAAGCGCTTTGCCCGCGTCGCTCACATAGTGCTTGCTCGTCAGCCCGCGCAACTGCGGGCGGAAAAAGGCGGTCAGGTCACAGGCGACCGGGCATATGCCTTCGTAGGCACTGGGCGTGAAGGCGCCTTCGCGATGGACGACTTGCTGCCAGCGCGCCAGTACGTCCTGTGTGCTCCAGCGTCCGTAGCAGAGGGCGGCGACGCTGCGCCCTACGGCGTCGGCACTCAGCCCGAAATCGGCAAGGGCGGCAAAGACCGCGCCGCGCGCGGGCAGAAACCTTCCCGACAGCAGAGCGAAGAGCAGGTGAAAGAGCCCGAGATTGGTTCCCAGAGGAACGTCGGTCAAAACGTAGTGTAGCAG
>JBBQPY010000187.1:0-10024 GCA_038216735.1 Chthonomonadales bacterium | reverse complement strand
TATGGTTCGGGCCGCTGATCTGCAGCTGCAGATCGACGCATGGCTTGGCGCAATCGCGGCAGGAAGATTTGGAACACCAGCCGGACGGACGGAAGAGATAAAGAGAGCTGCGGCAATTTATCGCTTGATTTTCGGCGAAGTCGAGGCGTCGGGTCTGCTCAAAGCCGACCAGTTTAAGCGGCTCGTCCTTGTCGCGGATAGTGTTCTTCTGCGTATTCCGTTCGCTGCCCTCATTATGGGGAATGGCAAACGTATAATAGAGCAGTATGCGATTTCGTCCGCGATTTCGCTCGGAAGCCTGACATGGCCGACGGAAACAGGTCCAATCGATCTAAGCGTGCTCTGCATTGCCGACCCGCTAGGCAACGGCGTACGGGTTATTAACCAGACTCGCGGTGAGTTCGGCAGATTAGAAGGGGCGCATGAAGAGGGCACCGCGATTAAAGCTCTGCTTCCAGCAACGAAATTGCTAACTGGCGCACAGGCGCGTGAGGCGCAGATCAAGCGTGAAATGCCCAACTATACCGTGTTGCATTTCGCCACGCATGGTTTGCTGGAGGCGACACACCCGCTCAATTCAGCGTTGATTTTAGCGCCAGAGCCAAAAAATAGTGATGAAGACGGCATCTTAGAGGCGCGCGAAATCGCTGGCATACGCCTGTCGGCACGCCTTGCTGTCCTGTCGGCGTGCGAGACGGCCGGGGGACAAAGTAGCGGTGGTGACGGGTTGATCGGACTGACCTGGGCGTTTCGCGCCGCCGGCTGTCCAGCCATCGTCGCGACGCAATGGAAAATAAATGACGCCGTGACAGCCACGCAAATGCAGGCATTTTATCGAGCCCTTAATGCCCACCGAAATAAGGATGACGCTCTACGGATTTCTATGCAGTCTGTAATGGCCAGCAAAACCCACAACGAGCCATATTACTGGGCAGCGTTTCAACTCATCGGAGACACTTCCCCATTGAACTTGCGCGACTCAGTTACCAAAATAGCTATTAGAAATTATAGACATCACGTCTTAGAACGTATTTTTGTGTCTGCGCGAGGTATTATAAGAGTAAGGGGAACTTTTCTCAGACCGTAATGATTCGTAAACAGCAGGTCACCGGTTCGAGCCCGGTCGTCGGCCTCCTAGAAATAACTCAGCCCTACTAACACTCCTCAATAGATACTCCTCTAGAAGTTCTACTCTAGGATGCCTAGAGGGACAGCATATCACAGATTCCTCTGTTTTTTCTCGTCCGAAGTTCTTCACAAGTCGCTCCATCACATACCAGCCAACTGCGCTCCCAAAACGTCGTGCTTCTACAAAGTCCAATCGGAGCTACGCTATAACCATCCAACGAAGCGTACCTGTCAGCGTGATCGCAACTACGCGTTCATTCTGCGACTATTCGACAACGGCTAATGCGCCTTGCCGCTGCCCCATGCTTTCATCGCCCACACGTCCATCGCCTCGTACCGATCTTCCCATGTCGTATACATCGCACCCTCTATGCCGGGAATCGCCTGCGTGTTCGCGATCCATTTAGTGATAGACGTGCCGTCTTCGTCTCCATCGTAATAGCCCGACAGGATCTGTTTCAGACCCAGGTCGGCGAAAAACTTACAGTTCTTTCCCATAAGCCCGCCGTGCCAGTTTACGATACCGACATCTTTGTCGAGTCCTTTCCAGGAGCCCGCGAGGGGGCCATTCACAGCATAGAAGTGATCGACCGCATTGTGGAGAGGATCGAACATGTCGTTCCAGACCCAGATGCCCGCGTCGGGGCGAATGTCGCGGATGATCTGCGCGGCTTTATGTACATTCCAGGCCAGCAGTTGACCGGGAGTCATGTGTTTGCTCTGGCAGAGGGCGCACTGATTGATTACCCGCAGCTCGTCGTGCGACATCAGGAATGCGGCAGGATGGAGCAGGTCATTCGCTCGCTTCACATCGTCCTGCCACTCGGTGAAGATCTTGGCCTCGCTGAGGCAGCTCGTGATGCGGTCCTCATAGACGATGAGGGGATGGTAATAGCTGACGCGCAGTCGATCGCCCTCGTGGATACGCGAGTTCGCGGTAAGGCGGATCGGAGGCGGATCGTGATAAGCCCGCCACGGGTGCAGCTCCGGATCGACAATTTTGGCGTAGTCCCTGCCTTCCTCATAGACTGTGCCGTCCTGAGCATGCACGGTGACAGGGCAGCCGGACCGACGCAGCACGTTGACGAGACCGATCTCTTCGCACGTCAGATCGTCCCACCATAGCTTGCCATCCTTACCGTTCCATGAGCCCAGATAGAGTCGCGCCTTCGTGTTGTCGAGGCTGTTGAAGACGAGGTCGTAGTGCGTCCAGTCCTGGGTTTTTTCGGCGCGGAAAGTTTGGAAACTGATGGAGTGCTGTGCATCGTCGGTAAGGACTTCGATATTCGGGTCGGCCGGAACCAAATTCTCGGTCTTGACCCAGAAGGAGAGGCGGTACTGGCGATGCGGCTGCAGAGTGAGCGGCTGCGCCATACGCGCATGACGGTTCTCATTCTTACCGATGCTCTCCATGCGCAGGGAGGTCTTTCCGCCATGCACTACGTCATGGTCGGCAAAGGTGGTCACGCCCTCGTCATCCTGCATCGTCCAGCCCTGGAAGTGGTTGCCGGTCGCCTCTTCGAAATTCCCATTGAGCACGTGTGTCGGGTTGTCTGGACGGAACGTCGCGATTCCATCGTGGGAAACAAACAGCGCGTCCTGCGATAGCACCCCCTCCGTATAGTTGCGGTCGTGTGAGCCGCCCATGACGATCGCGACTAGATCCAGACCGTACTTCTTCGCGGCCGCACGCAGTTCCGGCGCTTTGGCGGGCAGGATATTGGGAGAGAAGGCGACGCCGTTGTAGCCGTCCGCATGCGCCCGCGGGAAGCGGGCGATCATGCGATCCACCTCTCTGGCATCGCTCATATCCCGCCAGATAAAGAGCCAGCGCTTCTTCATCACGGGCACGACCGCTCTATCGGGCGCTGCTCTGCTCGGACGCGGAGAAGCGCCCATCGCAACGCAGAACAGCAGACTGACCAGCCAGAGGGTTCGTCCTCGAACCCTGACATGAGCCTTCATCATGGAACCTTTCTTGGAGCGCGTATGGATGCATCGATAGCGACGAAAAATGAAAGAAGCTTTCCCAAATCAAAGCTTCCACAGCAAGGTTCATCAAAGATTTGCAGAACTCCTGCTATTCAATTCATGACAGGAGAATTGCACCATAAGCACGATTTATTAGTAACTATTCACCCTGCCTTCCGTTTCGCACATACCGGCAGAATAGCTGCATTGCCTCTCCTCTTCCCGAAGGTTCGCGAGAGGTGTCTCTGGGTAAGGATGAAAAGTTACATTTATCAATAAGTTCATCAAATTTTTATCCGTCGGATAATGGACGTATACTCTTCTAGCGAGTGACTTTATCGTGCATGCGGGTACAAAAAATTACTGAAATTACTAATAATAGATCGTTCTAATTGGAGTTCGTTGCGATATATCCTGGCAAAATGGGAGCCTAGTGGCAGCTGTCGTCGCGCTCGGATAGAGGGCGTAGTCCTTCTGGGCAGGCTCCCTGGCAAAGTCCAGCAGTGACTGACCGTTCTGGGCGAAGGCGCAAGTATTGTGATGGCAGCGGCAAAACTCTATCCATTCCCGATCGCTATCGGAAAACGCCCGTGTGGCCAAGCGAATAACGTCCCGGCTGGGGATAGACACATAGGCCATGGGGACCTTTCCCTACTTTGATCCGCGTGCGCAGCCTTCCCGTCTGTGTGTCGATGGCATAGACTTCCACATGGTATCGGCCCGACAGCCAGAGCGTCTTTCCATCCACCGACACGCCTCCCATGTCCGGGCTGCCTCCGTGTGGGCGGCGCCATTTAGCAACAGGTTTGCGGGTTGCGAACGACAGCACCGTGATCGTGCCCTCGTGACGGTTCGACACATACAATACTTTGGAGTCGCGGCTGGCGTACAGGCCATGCGCACCCCCTCCCGTTGCCACGAACCCAAGCGTGCGCAGCTGGTCCCCGTCCACGATCCAGACGCCGTTTGCCATCATGTCAGCGATGTAGAAGACCTTCCCGTCAGGAGAGAGCTTTACATCCTGAGGCATGCCGCCCGTTTTGAGCTTCAAACTCCCCAGCACCTTTTGCGTGTTGACATCGACCTTCACGACGTCACCGGAAAATTCGCAGCTCCCGAGCATATAGCGGCCATCCCTGCTGAAATCGATGTGATCGATGCCTTTGCCCGGAACCGCCAGAGAGTGTATCAGCTTCATCGTGTGGGCGTCCCGAAAGTCCAGGCGACGCAAGCGCTCGCAGACGACAATCGCATAGCGACCGTCGGGAGTAAAATACAGGTTGTAGGGATCGTCCACCGGTACCGCTTTGCCGTGTTTTCCCGATTTTGGATCGATCGGTGTCAGGCTGTTGCCCAGATCGTTTGCCACCCATAGCGTTTTCAGGTCCCACGAAGGAACCACGTGTTGAGGCTGCTTGCCAACGCTGAAATGATCGACGATTTTGTAAGTTGTCGGATCGATGACATCGACGGTATTGCTACCGCTATTCGGCACATAGATCCGTGGCGGGAAATCGCGCACAACAGGGCTGAGACGATTCGCTCTATCGGCGGCATAGACATCCCGCGGATCGAGCAGCGCGGGCACAACGCCTTCGGTAACCGCGAATTCGGCTGCCTTTCGTTGCGAGAGAGGGGCAGAACTGCGTGCATCGACACGTTGCGGTTTCGTGGATGTCTGTCGCTCAGCAGCAACGGGAACAGAAGGAGACTTGCATCCGGCCAGCAGCAGAAACAGGCACGAGGCGACCAGGATGAGAGAGCGCATTACGCAAGCGAGGGAGATGTCCCGATCTGAGCGGCTATTCCCCTGTATGTCTGCTCCGGCTTCGTTTGTGTGCCGCGTGGATGCGCCGGGATCATCGTATTGGGATTCTATTTGCGTTTCTCCAAAGCGGGGATAGAAGTGGATTGCGGAATAAACTTTTGTACGCGTCGGCCGTTTACCTCCGCCACATAGACGGCGCCCTGATCGTCCACACAGAGCAGATGCGCACGGCGCATCTCGCCGGCAGAGCTGCCTGTCGAACCAAACTGCGCCAGACGCTTACCGGCCAGAGAATAGATGCTGACGGTATTCGCAAGACCATCGGCGACAAAGAGACGTTGGTCAGGGGTAAGGAACAACCCGAAGGGATGCCCGACGTGCTTCCACACCGCCAGGATTTCTCCTTCTGAGGTAAATACCTGAATACGGGCGTTCTCCCGATCGACTACGTAGACGCGCCCGTGCGCATCTACGGCGACGGAATGTACTAGCCGAAATGCGCCGGCCGCGCGTCCGGGATGGCCCCAGGCATTCCGGTATCTGCCCTTCGCGTCCAGGTGTACGATCCGCGCATTGCCATAGCCATCGGCAATATAGACGTCTCCATTCGGCCCGAATGCCACATCCGCAGGCTGATTGAAGTGGGTAGCATCGTTGCCGGGCGTGTTTTTCACTCCCCATGTCGCCAGGCGCCTGCCGTCGGGAGCGTATTTGAAAACCTGATGCAGACCCACATCCGTCAGCCAGATATTTCCCTGAACATCGATCCGACAGCCATGCGGCAGCGCAAACTGACCATGTCCCCATGTATGCAGATAGTTGCCCGCCCGGTCAAAAATGAGAACGGGATGCGGCGTACGCTGAAACACATATACCTGCCCTTTGCTGTCCGTCGCGACACCGACCACCATATGTGTCCCGTAATCCGGAGCGTGACGCCCTGCGCCCACTGGCCAGTCTCTAACAGGCCGATAGAATGTCTGTGCATGCGCTGGCAGAATCGCGAAGAAGAAACTCACGCACATTGCCTGTTGCAGGCAGCGCACGGGTGACGCCCGGCCATGTCTGGTTAAAGGAGAGAAAAACATCATTTTTGACCGGGTTCTCCGTGAATGCAGAACAGGGCGCACAGAGTTAAGGGCACCCGACGCGTACCTGTCAGAAGGATTTCGACTTCTTCCGCCACCTTCTTCGCGGAAGGCAACGATCTCTCCGGCGAACTGCCGGGGACGATGAGCTAAATCTCACCTCACGCAGAGGCACACTCGACTCTTCTAGTGAGTAGTTCTCAGTAGCCTCTTTCGAGTGCCGCACGATAGACCCTGCCTATCAGTGCGAAATCGATTAGCTGTGTCTTCAGAGGCAAACATCCGAGTTTCACCTACGCCCACATGCTGACAAAGATCGGATTGCTTTGCGCAGGGGTAACTATTCACCCTGCCTTATTTCTCTCAATAACAGACGGCAGATGTCACAACTCCCCCTCTTCCTCAATCTTTGGGAAGAGGGGGCTGATGGTGAATAGCTACGAAATTTCTTTCAAGTTGCCAGGATTTTTGCTAATCGATCATGGGATTGCTTCGCTTTCGGCCAGGCTGGAAGATGATCTAGAATGTCCCCCAACTCGTAAAGGTCGATTCGTTTTTCTAAATCTGAAAAGTCAAACAGCTCAGGATAGAATGTTCTGTACCACATCATCAGATCCTTGTAATCCTGGGGGTTAGCGTATGGTTCCATTTCCTCGCTCATAAACAGATGTGGACGTTCTGCCATAGCGCGTATAATCATGAGGCGAAAATCTATCGAGGCTATACTGATACCTTCAAAATCGATTAAAGCGGCCAATTTGTTTTGGCTGTTGATAAGCATATTATCCCACTGCACATCCCAAAACACCATGCCAAGTTTCTGCTCCCTCAGAACATAAGCGGTCTCACGAATGTACATTTCTATCGCCAGCATAGTTGCTTCGGACAGAATTTCCTGGTCCCGGATCTTTGCAAGTGCCTGGGACAAACCGCTCACAACCTTTCCTTGCCATACGAAATGCGGTTTCAGTCCAAATCGATGAGCGTACTCCTCAAGCGGATAGTTGTCCATTCGCCTCAGTTGTTGACATAGATCTGCTATCAATTCCATTCGTTGTTTCTCACTCAACAGGTGCCAATGCCGTCCAACCGGATCCCCTTCGATTTTCGGATAGATCATGTAAAACTTGCTCAGTATGATCTTGGAGGTATCGACCACGACTGGCTCTGGGATCCTGGCAAGTCCGCGCAATGTTTGGTAGAGAAAGATTTCACGTTCAAAATTGGGTTCATTATCTATATCGACACAAACTTTGAGGATGTAATCATTTACCGCGTAAACTTCGTTTGTAAATCCTGTGGTTATCCTTGTAATGGAATGATTGTTTGCTAAATTATGAGTTCTGAATGTCGCGGTTATCTGCTCAGGGGTAATTGTGTTTTCTATGTTCATAGTGACCTACCCAGATCGAAGGTCAGCAGACGAGTCGCCACCAGGATTGGCTTGCATTGAAACCTTTACACCACATATTTTGAGGCAGATGTTCGCACACTCAGCAATATCGTACGCTCAAGGCAGAATTAGACCGATGAGCGATGCGTTCTACATTCGAGTAAGGTTACGAACGTGATCACTTTTTGGTGCGATAAGTACCTTGTCCGCGGTATGAGCCTTTTGGGGCGGTACTGGAAAATGTGTTGATTTTACTCGAATCCTTACAGTCCCCTCCGAGTGGCCAATCTTACTAGCGCAGTATCTTTAACAGGGCTTCCTGTTGGTAGCGGGCGGCCCAATGTAAGGCGGTCTGCCCGCAGTGATCCGTCGCCTTCTTGTCTGCCTTGTTCGCAAGAAGCAGATCCACAAACGCTCTGTGACCGTAGGCGGCGGCCAGGTGCAGAGGGGTCTCTCCCACGACGGGTGGCGAGGTGTTGAACATATCGGTGCGACCCTGGGTCGTCTGAACAGTAGGGGTCGCGCCATGAGCCAGAAGCAAGCGTCCCAATTCCACCAGGCCCTTCAAGGCCGCGTAATGTAATGGCGTCTCTCCACAAGGACCCGGAGCATTGGCGGAGGCGCCCCGCATGAGCAGCAGTTCGGCGACTTCCGCCAGGTTGTTCCAGACAGCCATCATTAGCGCCGTCCCATCCTGTCCAGTTCGGTCGGGATCGGCTCCGGCATCCAGCAAGGCTTGCACCACCGCCATGTGGCCACCTGCGGCTGCCAGCGCCAGGGGCGGGGCGCCTTCGTAGGCGTCTGGGAGGGCGCTGTTTGCCAGTGTGGCGTCCTGGCTGAGGAGAGCGGTGATCGTCGCTAAATCTCCCTGCAAAGCCGCTTCGAGTATATCTTGTGTAGTGGACATAGGGCTTCCATAAACATATTGGTAATCGTAGGCGCGGCAGGGATACACGGCTTACTCTTACCCCTGCCGAAATACCTCCGGCGCCTTCACGCCCCCGGAGCGCGGTAGCTGGTTGTCATGCGGGCAGCAGCGTCTACCTCTTCGGGCGTTAGCAAAACGGTTGTCCGCAGCTGAACTACCCCTGATGCATTGACTCCAAGACCCAACGCGGCGGCACTGATGGCGTCGGGCAGATCAACGATAAGATAGGCGTCAGTCTCCCCGAAGGCATAATAGAACGCTTCCAGCTTGCCTCCGAGTTGTTCCACGGACTTTTGGACCGTGGCCCGTCTCTGTGAGCCGCCTTCCTTCAACAATCCCTTAACGCCCTCGCCGATGTAGGATGCCTGAATAAGATACTTTGCCATGTCTTCTCCTCCTTTGGAGGACTCACTCTTCGACAACATCTCGCTTGTTTCCTGCGGTAATGCATAAAGAGGTTCTGGCTAACCAGAATGCTCCTTCGCGAATCCTATCGAACGAATGTCCACAAGGGACGATGCATTCTGCGGTTTGATAACCCTGGACTAAACGAACGGCAGAGTAGGGTAATGACCGTTTTCCGGCAGCGACATTCCTATCTCTGCCAGCATGCATTCAGACCCTGCCCTTATACCTTATTTGGGGGATGGGCAAAATTAACCTGTTTACAGGTGTTATTGCGTGACCTGCATAGCCCAATGCCAACGTCATTTTCTCGCAAGTTTTGCTATAACGTCCCCATGCCTGTGGCCGCAGACTCCGGAACATCTTCTACAGGCATGAAGTCGATATAGTAGCCGATCGACCATTTAACGCCAGGGATAAGACGACTGCTTGCTTACGTCAATCCCTTGTTAGTCTCTCGGTCGCTTACTTTCGGTCCGCCTGTCTGCATTGGCAGCGGTGTTATTGCCCGGAACTGTAGTACTTCCCGCCGTAAGAGCGCCTCGCAAGCAATTTCGTCACAAAACTGGACAGCTCTTTCCTTTGAAAGACCCATTTAAGAGACCGATTGCTTATACCGTTGCGGCCTCTTCTCGTCACCTGCAGTCCCTCTTTCGCGCGGGATTAGGTTGGCTCTACAGAATGCAGCAAAAATACATGAAACAAAAAATTCAGGTCGAAACAATTCAGAATTTCGCCCAGAACATCGTCGACACCGTTCGTGAGCCGCTCTTGATGCTCGATACCACCCTGCGAGTTCACTCCGCCAATCGCGCTTTCTACGAGGCATTTCATGTCTCGTTGGAAGAGACAGAGCAGCACCTGATCTATGAACTGGGCAACGGTCAGTGGGATATTCCTGCACTGCGCACACTGCTCGAAGACATAGTGCCCAAGAACTCGGTCTTCAGCGACTTCGAGCTTGTGCATACGTTTCCGGTCATCGGCCGACGCGTCATGCTGCTCAACGCGCGCAAACTCAAGGCGGGAAACCACGGCGAACTATTGGTATTGGCAATGGAAGATGTAACGGATCGACGGCGCGCCGAAGAAGAGGTGGTCAAAGCGGCGGCGGATCTGAAAGCGATCGAGACCTTTTCCCAGAACATCGTCGACACCGTTCGCGAGCCGCTCCTGATGCTCGATACCACCCTGCGTGTCCACTCTGCCAACCGCGCTTTCTACCAGACCTTTCATGTATCTCTCGAGGAAACAGAAAACCGGCTCATTTACGAACTGGGCAACGGCCAGTGGGATATTCCTGCGCTGCGCACACTGCTCGAAGACATAGTGCCCAAGAACTC
>JBBQPY010000186.1:0-10032 GCA_038216735.1 Chthonomonadales bacterium | reverse complement strand
CAAGCGTGACTTGAGCGAGTACTTGGTCATACTCGCACAGGGTGAGACCGGTGAACTTTTGGAAGTGACGCGGCTTGCGCCGTAGCTTGGTTAAGGTAATCATGCCAACCAGATTACCTTATTTCGCAATCGATCTTAACTATGGCATACGCAATCGGGCACGTTTCAGGCTGTCATCTTAATCCGGCAGTTTCGATCGGACTCGTGTCAGCCAAACGCTTCCCCGCCAGAGAGCTGATGCCGTACATCGGCGCTCAGGTGCTCGGCGCGATTGCGGGCGCAGGCATCCTTTATCTGATCGCTTCAGGCAAAGAAGGTTTCGCGCTCAGTGGAGGTTTTGCGTCCAACGGCTATGGGGAACACTCGCCAAATGGATATTCGCTGACGGCAGCGTTCATCGCCGAACTTGTTTTGACATTCATGTTCTTGATGATCATCCTCGGAGCAACGGATCGCCGTGCACCGAAAGGACTGGCGCCGATCGCAATCGGTCTCGGGCTGACGCTGATCCATCTGATCAGTATTCCGGTGACGAATACCTCAGTCAATCCCGCACGCAGTACTGGTCCTGCGCTCTTCGTCGGCGGCTGGGCTATTTCGCAGTTGTGGCTGTTCTGGGTAGCGCCGATGTTGGGAGCAATCCTCGCAGGTGTGGTCTATAATACGCTGTTAGAAGGAAACGAAACCTTAATAAGCACCGAGCGTCTGGACGTACCAGAGGATTAGTGCATTCAATAACGACGAACAGCGCCATGCGACGCTGACCATAAGGCATTCAGCGCGCATGCCCACCCTCTCATTCGAGGTTGGACATGCGCGCTATTTTTTCTCTGATCAACTGCAATGTCTGTCAGGATAAAGGGCGTCTCAAACGTCGATCGGAATCCGAGGGTCCTTGACGGTCATAACCGCGAGTACGAAGGAGATCGTCAGCATCAGAGCACAGCCCAAAAATGGCAGGTTGTGCTTAGGCAGATGATTAAGCAGAATGCCGGGATGTGTATAGAGCCGACTGCTGGCGAGCACACCGATTATCGCACCGATGCCCTGCGCCGTCCCTACTGCGCCGACGGCCGCACCGCGATGCTTTTCAGAAGTCGCCGACGTCACGAGCGCCATCCAGGCGGGGAACGCGATTACAAACCCGATCCCGAGCAGCGAGCCGAAGACGATCAGCGTGATCTCATTGAAGAAAATCACCAGCAGCCAGAACGAGACCGCACAAATACCGATACCGACTTTCACAGCGAGCGCTTTGCCGATCCGATCACCCATTTTGCCGAGCGGCACAGAGAGCACACCGATCAAAAGCGCCGGGAAAATCAGCAGTTTACCAAATCCGGTTTCGGAGATATGCAGCGTATCCAGCGTGAAGACCTTGAAGTACAGCATTATCAGGCCGATGCCGGTAAACGTAATCAGGGTCATCAGCAGCGTCATCGGCATCTGACGCAGCATTAGTTTGAAGCTGTGCAGGTCGATGCCGCCCTCTGTCTCCACTTTGCCGCCTAGTTCGGATGTCGAAACGTGGGGCGGGGTGCGGGGAATTGCAAAATAAGCGACGATGCCCGTCATCAAAAACAGCGCAGAAGCGACATAGAAAGAGGCTTGTTTCGAGCCGTTGAGCGTTGCGTGAAGGTGGTTGAAAGCGAAATCGTTGACGCTGCCGCCGATAAAGGGACCGAGCGCGATGCCGACGATGTAGGCGAGATTAAAGTAGCTCATCGCCGACGACCGCTTCTCTTCGGGAACGTGGTCACCGATCAGCGAAAAGGCAGCCGGCCATAATGCTGCGGCGCCGAGTCCGTCCAGAATGCGTAGACCGATCAGGCTGTACGGATCATGGACGTGCGGGACAATCAAGGTCGTGATGATCGAGACGCAGGGTCCGGCAAGTATCAGCGTGCGGCGCCCGATGCGATCACCAAGCAGTCCGAATGGCGATTTCATCACACCTTCGACGAATATGAATGCCGTACCGATAATCCCAATCCACTTATCGTCGAGGTCGATAGAGCGAATAAAAACGGGCATTGCGGAAACGGTCAAGACCGTGTAGGCAAGCTCCGCAAATCCGGCTACAAGTACGATCGCGAGCAGCAGTTGCTTTGTGCTGATCGCCTTCGCCGGGGGTGGCGTCGTAACACTGTCAGCGGCAATATCCCGTGTGATATGCCTAGACGAAACAGGCTCCGCTTCGCCAGACTCATGTAGAGCGGTCTTAACCTGTGTGTCAGTTTTTTTGTCAGTTGGCAAAATTGTCTCTCGGTCGATTTGGGTGGGATAACAAACTGCGATGCAATGCCATTATCCAGACGTAAAAACCCGCTGTAACGTTTCTTAAAAATGTCCCTCGCTGGCAGTCTGGTTGGCGAGGGACGAAACCGCATAAAAGGTATTTTACCACCGATGCGCAAATTCAGTTTTCAAATACGTCTTACTTTTGGTTCAGCTTTCGATCGCGACTTCATGCCCGACTTCCGAGGATTTGTAGAGCGCGTCGATAATCTGCGCGACCATCAAGCCATGCTCACCCGTGACCAGCGGCTCCTTGCCGTCGCGTACACATTCGACGAACGACTTCATTTCGGCATAATGCGTGTTGATGTTGTTGCCACCGGGAACTTGAGGTGAGAAATTGAAGACGCTGCGATGCCGCTCCTGCGTGATATTTGCCGGGAAGCACTGTGCGCCGCCCTCCGTACCGAGCAGTGTCACGTTCATCTTCTCTTCTTTGATGTTCGCGACAAAACTCGATTCAAGCACGACGGTCGCGCCGTTATCGAAGCGGATCAGTGCCGCCGCCATATCCTCGACCGTGAAATTCTTATAGTCCCACTGTCCCATGAAGCCGACGATATCGTCGCGCTTACCGAACTTCTGATAGGTGATGCCGCTCGCGAACGTCGGTTTAGGATGCCCCATAAGCCAGAGTGTCAAATCGAGCATGTGTACGCCGATATCAATGAGCGGACCGCCGCCCTGCTTGCTCTTGTCGATGAAGACGCCCCAGCCCGGAATGCCGCGTATACGCATCGCTTCGGCATGGGCATAATAGATTTCGCCGAGTTCACCCGCGTCGATGAATTTTTTCAGGGTCTGATTGGTCGGAAGAAATCGCTGATTGTAGCCGATCTGCAGGATTTTTCCGGCGCGCCGCGCGGTCGCAACCATCTCTGCTGCCTGGATCGCGTTCATCGCAATCGGCTTTTCGCAGAGCACGTGTTTGCCAGCGTTCAGTGAGTCGATCGTGGGCTGAAAATGGACATAGTTGGGCGTGCAGACGGAGATGGCATCGATTTCCGGCATTTCCAGCATCTTCTTATAGTCTTCGAAGAGGTGGGGAGCGGGATGTTTTTCGGCTGTTCCGTTAAGCGCTTTGGGATCGATGTCGCACAGTGCGAAGATTTCGCAATCGTCTGGAATCTTTGCATAGCCGGGGAGGTGGGCGCCGTTAGCGATGCCGCCTGTGCCGATTATGCCGAGACGTACTTTCTTTGCCAAAGTTTTCGTTTCCTTTCGGGTATCTCAAATGTGGATTGTGCGAACGGGGCTGCCAAACATGTACGCACACCGCGATAGTTAATTCGTTTAGCGGTGGCAAATCTCCTGCGGAGATGTTTAGCGTGTGGAGTGTAGCAGATATCTGACGATGTGGCAAGTGGCTGCGGAGGAAACTGGCAAAAAGAACATACCCTGTTTGCATTTCGGCGACTACTTTTCTACAATTTTGCCTCGGCTTCTTCGAGCTTCGTTTCCCCTGCTATTTCCGGAAACATATCGAGTTGCGTTCCGCCGTCGCTACTATCAGGGCAGGGTGTTTCAGATTTACAACGCTTGATCGTAAACGAAGTCCGGCCAACTTTGATCGTACCGCCACCATTTTCGCTCGCCTTACTTTGCCAGGGAATGTCGCTGTGGTTTTCCTTGCCGTCCGCACCGCCAATGTGCATTTTTTGCACTTTCATTGTGGGTAAGCGTTCAGTGGGAACCTGAAACTCACGCGGGATATTTCGGACTTTGTGGCAGCGACGACAGCGCGCTTCATAGCTGTCTTCCGCGCCGATGAGGATCGTCGGTTCGTCCCAGGCCGCAGGTCGACCATCGATCAGTCTCTGCGTACGGCTCGCCTCGCCACCGCAGACCATACAGATCGCATGCAGTTTCAGCACATCGTCAGCCAGCGCCAGCAGCGTCGGCATGAACGTGAACGGCAGCCCGCGAAAATCCTGGTCGAGTCCCGCGACGATCACCTGTACGCCTCTGTCGGCGAGCCGTCGGCAGAGCGCGACGATACCCTCATCAAAAAATTGCACCTCTTCGATGCCCACGATCTGAACATCCGGCTCGAGTTTCTGCTCGAGTATACGGGAATCTGGAACGGCGATCGCCATAAAACTCGTGCCGTCATGGGTACGGATCAGACTCGTCTCGCTGCGTGTTTCGAGGTCGGATTTGAACACCTGTACCCGTTTACGGGCATGCATCGCGCGACGTACGAGCCGTATCAGCTCCTCCGTTTTGCCGGAAAACATACTGCCACAGATCACTGTAATCGACCCATTTTCTTTTATTCTATGTGCCAAAGTCGAGATCCTCAATTATCAAAGCCCGAGCAATAAAATGCAGCAGTGTCACGGCAATCACCACGGTCAGCTATTGCGGCAGAAATGCGGGTAGAATAGCTATCATTGCGAAAAGCGTTACGATGGTGAGTGTACCAAAATACTATGCTGTTAACTGCTGAATGGGAGCACAGTCGTGAAAGAACTCATAGACCTTTTTAAGACTGCTTCGGTCGGGCTGATACTACTGGTTGTGTTCGCCTACTTCGTCAAAGTGTTTTTAGAAAAGCGGCTGGAAGCGATTGCAGGCAGAGTGACCGAGATCGCAAAAACATCTCTCGACCTCAAAAAAAGCCTGCGCAATGAAGAGCGCACCGAGTTGGTAACATTCCGAGTCGCCGTCGAAACCTGGGAATATTCTCTTCAGACACTGCTGTTCGATTTCACGATGCTGTCGGCAATGGACGCGCAGATCGCCCCTTTCTATGCTGCCGACAAAAAGCTTTTTCTCGATGTGCGGATTGCCGCGGTTAAGGTCAGCACGTACCTGCGCGACGAGGAACTCGAGCAGCAGCTGATGTCCACGATCCTGAAAATCAGAAATACGTACTATCCAATGATCAATGCGACGATGCCGAAACTGATCGACTTGCAGGCAAAGCTCATACCGATCGACAACAAACTACGGCAGTTCGAGAAGAGCGGGATGCAGGATATGACGTTTGCGCCGACGCAGAAAGATCGCGAAGAGCATCTGGCGTATCAAACGGAGATGACGAACGAAATGGCAGCATTCTCCGAAAGCCTGATGAAAGAATATCGGAGTATAGCGGAACAGATAGTCTCGCTGAAAACAGCCGTCAACAAATATATCTACCGGCCCGTCGATCGCGCCGATATCGACAGGGACTGAATAAATACGGAAGTGAAAATAGCAGTTGGTACCTGTTGTAGCACGAAGCACGGTCAGATGCCTCACTGATATCTGCTGTAGGACGTTTGATATGAATGGAGTTGTGCTGCTAAGTCAGCGCCCGTAAAATAATCATTCATTTTCTTGACTCGCTTCTTTTTTCATGCGCCGTTCATCTTTATCCAGGATAATAACGGTATGCAATCGAGAAAGGGTATAAGAAAAGATGGCACAATTTGTTAACCGTGAAATTCACACAGGCGGCTTTCCAGCTAGAAATCTGCCTCCCGGCTTACTGGAGATCGATCTGCATCACACCGATGGATCCTGTACACACTTTTCGCAATCACAACCGAGCGATGGGCGGAGCCTTCTGGATAATCTGCATCCTGATAAAGTGTTTCACCAGCCACAGATCTATATCGCGGACGAAAATACGCTCAACGTCTATCAGACTAGTTCCATTGCGTGGATCGAAGTAGTAATGCAGGGCTTTCCGGACTGGCATTTCCCTCGGAGCGTCGCTCGCGTGGAGAACATAACCGAAGCGGAATTCCAGACCGTATTGTCCCAGCTTGAGCTGCCAGCGAATAGCGGGATGAACATTCCGATCACACAGGTCGTCAGGCTTGAGCTGTCCGATGGAAAAAGTCTCTTCCACAGATTGCAAGGCTCAAAACTGACGGCTGTGACCGATATGAACATGGCGTTAAAAGGGCTTCTGCATCAGGGGTCGTGCATCCTTGCACAAAATTCAAATGGCGCGATTCTGGTCAATGCTGCCAATGTGCGAAGTATGCACTTTCATCCGCGCTCGCACGGGGTGTCCTCTGCCGTACCAGCGGGCACTTGGCCGGCGCAGAAAATCTCCTTCTCCAGCGTTCCATCTGCCGATCCGGAGGGCTGATCGCTATCGGTTCTCAAGTCGAGCGGGTATTTGAAATAAATCCATGGCTGAGCGCACGACATTTTACAATGTGGATGTTCCTGAAGGGCAATCGTCGACTGATGGTTCCAGAGCAGGCACGGTCTGTCCTGAAAGTGATGTCGTGAAGAAGTCTGTCAGCCGCTTATTATAGACAGCCCGCTCCTCTGTATGCATGTAAATATGGAACGAGCGCCGCATGATATGCAGTTCCTTCGGCTCTAATGCCGCAGTATACATAGATTCTGCGTCCTTCGGGCTGACGGTGATATCGAGTTCGCCATGCGTGATAAGAACCGGACGCGGAGAGATGCGCGAAACGACATCAAGTGGCGACACGAGGTGTGACTCGATGCCGAACCAGAGTTTGCCTAGATAGAGTGCGGGCAGCGAGAAGACTGCCCCCGCTGGACCGAGCATCATCCGTCCGCGCTGAGTGATCGCGCGGTGGAGTGTGGCATACGCTCCATGCGTGGCGACAGCTCCAATGCGCGTATCGATAGCAGCAGCCATCAAGCAGACGGCGCCTCCCATCGAGATGCCAAACGCGCCGATCGGAAGTCCTGCTGCCGTAGGATGTACCGCCAGAAAATCGACTGCGCCGAGCAGATCGCCAATCTCATAATGCCCGATGGTGCAGAGATCGCCGCCGCTTTTCCCCATTGCTCGAAAATCAAAGAGAAGCGCATTGAATCCGGCAGCATATACAAGACGCGCCCATACGAGCATCTCGACACGGTTCATCGGATGACCGTGACACAGTATGATCGTTCCGAGCGCATCGGGGTGCTGCACGAACCAGCCCGATATACATACGTCATCTGGCGTCTGAAACTCAATGTCTTCCAGTGGGAGTTCATTATTCAGAGGGCGAAAGACCGGAAAGCGCGGGGGATGCATCGCTGCCCATGTGTAAGCGGTCGTTCCAGCTGCCCACGCCGCGCCCGCCGTCAGCGCTCCAAAGCCGATCCAGAACGGTGACAGCCGCACACGCCGTTTACCTGGCCTGTCCTTCACTTGACAGGCTTCTTCTTTTTCATTATACTTTGTCATAATACTTCGTCTTAATGTATCGATTCACCATCCAGCGCCTCCTTGCAATACAGAACAGGAGGATGAGTGAAAAAGCCCTTGTCAGCTTCGACTTGAGAGCAGACACATTGGCTGAATGGTTACGGTCTGATTTATCGTCCTGCACACGGTAATGAATGCCGTAGCTGCGAGCCGACGGCTATGCGGTTGTCCTTTTTTGCATCGGAAACAAGAGTTTGCTCTCCTCCCCGTTTCGCATGACAGCACTATTGCACCAAATCGAATATTGGAGATAAGCATGGCAATTGCTGGCAGCACGGAACCGACGACAAAAATTGTTACAGACAAACCCGTCGCGGATGGCTGGGAGAGCGAACGGGACACTGAGCGCGCCAAAGTAAATGTGCGCTGGTTTGCAGTCATCCTATTATTCGGCGCACTGATGTGGATCCGCCGTCAGGGAATTCCCAGCATCGAGATGCCAGCAATAGTCGCTTATGGGGTGGCGGGAGCGGCGCTGCTGATGACGGCTGCAGAAGCGCTTTATCTCTGGTCACCCGGACGCACCGAAATACCGCGATGGCTGAAATATGTGACCGTGTTCGGAGATATGCTGTTCATCTCCGTCCTGATCTACTATACGGGCTTTACCCAGAGTCCCTTCTTCTTCGTCTACTTCGTTTTCCTGATCTCGAACTGCCTTCGCTACGGGCTGGTGATGAGCCTTTTTGTCGCTGCCATCTTCAACGTGCTGTATGTGATCGTGCTCGGGCTCGCGCCGCCGGAGGCGCGGCATCCCTCGGTACTCGGAGGCGAAGGACTAAAAATCATCGCATTCTGGGCGGTGTCACTTTATGGAGGCAGCGTCTCAGCGCGCCTGCGCAGACAGGCGAATCAACTCCGCGTCTATGAGGAGACGATCCTCGAACTCCGCGCCGACAGGCGGGATCATGCCCTTCAGGTCAGCTCGGAATCTACGAATGTACCAACGCAAAATGAATAAACCTACCGACCCTTCGGAGGAAAATATCCCGCCATCGCGCTTGAAGATATTGCATCTGAAAGGCAGCGTCATCACATGGGCAGCGGTAGGCGCGGTTGTCTCGATGTTGGGGCTGCTCCTGCTTACAGGACTGTCGTCATCGCCCTGGCTGTTCCTGCTTTATCTGGTTCTCATTCCTCTGCTGCTCGTCTCGCTCAGCACCCTCGCCCTGCACCTGCTCCACCACCTCTGATTCGCGCGCCGTCGCGCTCGTCAAACGCGCAAATGCTTCCGCCATTCGCAGATTCATCTCCGTCTCCAGCGCTAATCGCGCGGTTTCGAGAGCGATATCTTTTGCCTTCGCCGGCACAACGATTGGGTCACCAACCACGATTACCGCTTTTGCAAAGGGATATGGCACCTCGAAGCGATCCCACTGGTCGAGTTGAAATCCGCTCGATATCGCCGCGCCGAGCGGGATCAACGTTACGCCGGATTTCTTGGCAAGAAACGTCGGTCCAGCTTTCGCTTTGTAGATCGGACCGGCAGGACCGTCGGCGGCGATTACGGAGCCGGTTCCGCCACGGAGCAGATCGACGAACTGCATCACGCCCCGCGATTCGCTGGCAAACTGCGCGGCATCGAGGACTTTGTAACCCAGACGTTCGATAAAGCGCAGTGTCCACCAGCGTAGTATTAGCAGCGGGCGCGGATAGTTGTCTTCACGAGTGTGGGAGGCGTAGAGGCAGAGGCGTTCATGGCGGAAAGTCGCCATCGGCAACAGTCCCTGCCCATGCCAGATCACGAGCAGTGGATTGCCTCCGGAGCGTTTGACTTCGATCAGCTTTTCCAGCCCGTAGACGCGCAGATCGACCGTAGATTCGAAAAGCAGAAAGCTATCGACGATCAGAGTCGTGGCAAGGTACTGCCCCCAGCCCGTCAGCCTCCGCCCCAGCCGGTCGAACAGCGTTACGGGCGGTGTCGAATGAGGCGCTTCGCCATCAGACAGGGGTGATTTCGGTATCGCGACAGGCTCAGTTGCAGCATCGGACGTGACGGTATCGTACATGGATTATTCCCGCGTGAGGTCAGTTAATGAGCGCATTGAACACACGGAATTTCAACGAAGTCAAAACAAAAAAATCTAACCAGTAGGTTTTTCTACATCAGGCAGTCGATATGCGTTCAATTTGATTGCGAGTGTGTCGAGCGTGTGTTGTGCCTGAACGAGGTCGCTGCGCTCCGCCAGTATCAAAGGATCCCCAGTTCGGAAATGCGTCATGATTACGAAGTCAGTTTCGCGTTTCGTGATCGCAATATGCACCCCGTGTTCGATGTCTATGATCTCGCGACCACCGTGTGTTTTCGTATAGATATACATCGGCTGCTGTCAACCTTTCTGTTTGGTGGGATTTGTATAGTTTCTACGCCCCGACCGAAGAGTCACTGCAAGCAGCGCCTCTACTGATAACTGATACTTGAGCGCCTGTTTTGCTGCCACTCCTCACTGAGCGGATGGCGGATGCGGCGGAAGCTGGACGATGAAAACGCTCCCTTGTCCAGGTTCGCTCTCGCAGCTTATCTCGCCGCCGTGCAGTTCGACGAGGTGCTTGAT
>JBBQPY010000185.1:0-10136 GCA_038216735.1 Chthonomonadales bacterium | reverse complement strand
GGCGTCCAGAACCGCTATAATCTGTTCGGGCAGAGTAAGCATGAAGCGGACCTTTCTTGGCGGATTAGTCAGTTTCTAGCTTACCTGCTCCTCTGAGTTTATGGAACCTGGGGCTCTGCCCCAAATGGACAAAGTCCAGCTTAGTGAGGAACGAACGCAGAGAAGAGGGGTAGGGGGTGATGTGGGCTGGAGTGAGGAAAGTGACGTCGTAAATTAGAGAGGGATTCCCAGCCATAAAGAGAAAACCACACTATGCCAGGTGCAATGAGCACAGCATCATACACAGCGGTAAGGAGTATTCAAGGATTTGGAGAAGCCCGGAAGAGATTCTGTTGAAAATGTCCAGGCGCTGCAAACGGGCTGGCGGCGATTTTTGCAGCCGCCAATTCCGCCTTTTGGTGAGAAGAAGCCGAAGACCGCCGCCGCAATCGCGTTTTTTCTCGGCGGGTTCGGACTGCACGGGTTTTACCTTGGCAGCAATCAGATGGGTTTCATACTGCTCGTGCTGCACATCGTGAGCGTCGGAATCAGTCTTTTTCCCGCCCTGATCGTTCTCGTATTTGGTCAGGAGGCACTGACACTCAATGCCCTGCTGTTGATATCAGGTATCGGGCTAGCATTCTTTCTCGGACTTTCTCTGCTGCAAATCGTACAGGCGTTCCGCTACCTTCGTGCCGACGAACCAACCTTCTACCAGAAATACGTCGTGGAACGACGCTGGTTCTGATCGCGCCGTGACTTCAGTTGTAACGTGGCTCGCTTCGCCGCAGGCTTGTGTTTTCGCGGCTGTTCGGGTAGCATAGGCACATCAACCTATCGTTAAAAGAAACCAGAATTAGCAGCTATTTACAAACGAAGACCAGAAATGAAAAGAAACGAACCCGACTTTATGACGAACCCGAAACCGCCAACAAGACCCGCTTCCACGAGAACTCCCCGCACACCCGACGCCTCGACCACAGTGCCGATCGCGCAGATGAAGCCGCACCATGGCGCCGCAGTCCTTTTTATAAACGGCAAAATGACGCCGCCTGCCTTCGTCGATGCGATGAAGAACACGACCGCTGAACATTTCGCCTCCTGCTGTGAAGCGGGCATTTCACTCTACCGATTGCGCGACGTCGGGCTGGGCTGGTACGGTGCAAAGACCTACGACTATTCCGATCTCGACAAACGCGCTTCCGCGCTGCTCGCAATCGATCCGCAGGCGAAATTCCTGATCGAAGTCGTCGTCGATGCCCCATTCTGGTGGTGCAAAGCGTACCCGGACGAGTGCGCCGCCTTCTGTATAGCCGAACCGGAAGGCGCAAAATCGACGTCAGCACCGGTTCAGTCCTGGGCGTCGCGTCGATGGCGAACGGAAGCGGGCGAGGCGCTGGGTCGGCTGGTGCGCCATATATCGGGGGCAGAGTGGGGATCACACTGTCTCGGCTACCAGATTGCGTGCGGTACCGATGGCGAGTGGCGGCATGCTTACGCCGACAGAATGCCAGATACTGGAACCTGCATGACGGCGGAATTTCGGTCGTATTCGCTCGAAAAGTATCGTCGAAATATGGGACTGCTTCGGAAAGGATGGGACGATCCTAAAGCCGATTTCGACCGTCTTAAGTGTCCGAATGCCTACGAACGCCGCTATGCCGACCTCGGCGCGTTTCGCAGCAGTGTACGTTCGCGACGCATCCTCGACTACTACGAGTGCTTTTACGGCGCACAAAATGACGCCGCGCTCCATTTCTGCCGTACTGTGCGACGTACGACGGCTGGCAGCGTACTCATCGGGCTCGCCTACGCGACGATGTTCGGCGGAAATGGCGGGGCAGAAGACGGTCATGCGTACCCTGAAGCGGTGCTGGATTCCGACGCGGTCGATTTCATCACTGCCAATGGCGCTTCGGACAGCACGAGTCTGCCTTTTCTTCGCGCCCTGACCGGAAGTATCGCGCTGCGCGGTAAGTACCTGTTCTATTCAGCAGGGGCGGGCGTAGACCCGATACTCTCCGCAGCTACCGCGCTGACCCACAACGGTGGATTCATGCTGCCAGCCGACACGCCTAAAGCCGCGCTGCAAGGCGTCGCGAGAGCGGCGGAACAGGCGCTGCGCGGGCCGACTAGCCCCGGCAAGCGCGTCAGTCAGGTCGCCCTGATCGTCGATGCTGCCGGAATGCTGACTCTCTCGCGCTCCGACACGAACACATGGCTCGGCAAAACGCTGCTGACCGACCAGATCGTGGAGCTTTCCCGTCTCGGCGCGCCGTGCGATGTCTACCTTCTCTCCGACCTGTTTCATACGAAGTTCCGCGACCATAAAGTGACGCTATTCCTGAACACGTTCTATTTTTCAGAGGCGGAACAGCGTCGTGTCGATGCACGAGTCAAGCGCAGCGAACAGACGGGCGTATGGCTGTGGGCGCCGGGCATTATCAGCGAAGAAGGTATCGGGGCCGAGATGGCGCTGAAGGTGACAGGGCAGAAAATCCGTGTCGAAAAAGAGGAAACGAGCATGAAGACAAGAGTCGTCGAGGGGAACGACCCCCTGACGTGGGGCTTTCATGTCGGCTCGCACTTCGGCACCGACAAGCCCGTGATGCCGACGCTGACCGTAGCCGACAAAACGGCAACTCGGCTGGGCGCCAACTCGAACAATAAAACCGTCTTTTCGGTGCGCCGTTTCGACCAGTGGACGAGCATTGTTTATGGTGCGCTGCCGGTGCCTTCGGGACTATTGCGCAACTTACTGCGGGCGTCGGGCTGTCATCTGTATGTCGATGCGACGGGCGTGGATGCGCTCGTAGTCGCCGACTCGCGCTCACTGACCGTTGTGTCTCCGAAGGGTGGAACGATCAAGCTGTCGCTTCCCGGGAATCACGAGATCACGGATATTTTGACGGGCAAGAAGATCGTTACCGGATCGGATTTCGAGGTCAAACTGAAGGCGAATGTCGCTGCCGGTTTCGAACTGCGCTCCCTCGGCAAGAAGCGCGAACCCGCAGCGGAGAAGAGCCTGGCTTCGGCTGCGCCCTCTGAGGGCGAATAAGCGAATCGCCAGTAAGTTCACAGCCGAAGCAGATACAATCTCCTTTGAGCATCGCCAAGTAATGTCACCTTGCCCGCCAGATTTTCCAACTATTCGTCCTGGAGCACTGAAAAACGGACAGATTAGATCCGCAGATCGAGCCTGTCAGGAGTATTATGTCCGAGGGGCGCTCGTACATTCCAGCGATGGAATTCGATCCGTTATACTTGCACGTCCCGATTATCCTCTAGCCCATTCTTCACGATTGGCTTATCTGGATCAATGTGCTGGCTCTGGAGACAGCGAGATACGGACGTCTGTTCCGCCATCGGGTGCTTCGTCCAGGTTTTGCTCCGAGAAAACCAGGTCCTTTAAAGTAGTGCCTTTGGCTACGCTGAACACGATCACAAACTCCGTTTGCGATCCCGGCAACATGGTGGGACCCTCGTCAGTGTGCCCGCCGCGTTTGTCATAATCCATCGGAGCGTACGACTGACTCTGATTGTCGGTGAGGGCGGTATTGTGCGGATGGATCTGACTCAGCATCGCCACTGCCGTCATGTTCTGCCCGTTCTTCATGCGGCAGTGTACCAGTACCAATTCTTCCGTGTCCCCGCCAGGCGTGAATGTGCGCTTGTCGGGCAGGAACTGACTGTCATAGCTGGCGGCATGCTCGACGCTGAGCACAGAAAAGCGCCACTTGCCGTTGAAGAGCACTTCGCCGATTTTACCACGTGTGCCATGCACCTCGTTTGCTCCGCCCGCAACTGCCTTTGGTTCCGCTGCAGCCTTGTCGACATCACCCAGCACGATTTCGTAACCGGATTTGCGCTTGACCACTGTGCCATTCATCGCTTTCGCCATGTCGGACAGGGGGACGTAGGGGCGCCCATCCACGAGTCGAATGTCGGTGGAAGCGGTCTTGCCCGCGACGATCAGCCGCAGCGCGACCCGACCCAATGCGCCTGCCGTCGTCGCTACAGCGCCTACTGCGACAAGCGTAAGTGCCATCCTCATGAATCGCTTTCGAGCGCTCAAACAAATATCGATACGCATGTCATATCGCTCCGTTTTCTGCTCACCTGAATGGTGTGCCTCATTGATCCTCATCGACGTCAAGGGCGTAGTCACAAACATGCTGTTCTGCCGACCTCATATTCTGGGGAGCAGTATAACACAGTGCTGCAAATATGGCAATGGAATACATCACAGCCGCTTCCTGACCCATATACCTCAAGTCCAAGTGGTCAGGCTCATGACTTTGGCGCGGGTTTAGAGGTGAAGTAAGGGAGCAATATAAAAACAGCCCCTCGACCGATATGCGGGCGAGGGGCAAGTTTTGTAAATAATTGGTGTATGTTATGCGGCTAATCCCGCTTGCGAAGCAAGCTCATGAACTCGGCGCGGGTGGCGCGGTCGTCGCGGAAGACGCCCAATACATGGCTCGTGACCATATCGCTGCTCTTCTTCTCGACGCCGCGTGCCATCATACAGAGGTGCTTGCCCTCCAGCACGACCGCGACGCCCTTCGGCTGCAGTATCTCCTGCACGGCGTCCGCGATCTGCGTTGTTAGACGCTCCTGTACCTGAAGACGCCGCGCAAACATATCCGTGATTCGTGCCAGTTTCGACAGCCCGATGATCTTGCCGTCCGGAATGTAGGCGATGTTGGCAAACCCGTAGAACGGGAACATATGATGTTCGCACATCGAGAAAAATTCGATGTCGCGCACGATCACCATATCGTCGGACTTCTCATGGAAGATCGCTCCATTAACGAGCTTCTCGAGGTCCTGATGATAGCCCTGCGTAATGAACTGCAATGCTTCGGCAGCACGATGCGGCGTCTTGACGAGTCCTTCGCGCTCAGGGTCTTCCCCGACCTCTTCCAGCAATGCGGTATAAATCTCTTCCAGACGTGATTTCATTGGACGTCTTCATCCTCTCCATAGTATTCGAAAATATTGCGTGCGGTCTCGCGCAGCAACACTTTGTGCAGCCGAACCGGCGTTGGAATATGTCCGACCAGCCGCTCCCAAATCACTTTCGTGATGATCTCCGCCGATGGAATTTGGTCACGAAACTCAGGTATATCCAGATTCAGATGATGATGGTCATACCGATTTACGACCTCACTATTTACAATCGTATCCAGAGCCTCTTCCGCAATTACGCGCCCTGATTGCTGCGAGACAGGTCCAGCCACCGTAACCTCGAGCTCGTAATTATGTCCGTGCCCGTTCTCGTAATTGCACTTGCCAAACAGCTCCTGATTCTCCGAAGGTGACAGGTACGCGCTGTCGAGCCGATGGGAGGCAGAAAACTCGTACACGCGGGTTAGCAGCATCGTCCCAGTCACCTTTCTACTGCTCATTCGACCAACTTCAGAAGCATTCCAGTTCACAGAGTGAGTCGGCGTGTCCGCAAGGCGCAATGCGCTCAATTCCACCGCCGGAGGAAGCCCATTCGCGAGCGTGTCTGCAATGAACTCGATGAGTGTTTCAGCGGTCACTGGACGTGCGTGAAATGCAGGAACCTGTCGATTGATAAATTTCCTGTCGAGTGTCTGAATTACTTTCTCTTTGACGATTCGATCGATTTCCTTGATGTTGACCAGTATTCCATTCCGCGGGTCGATACTGCCCTTTACGCTGACATCGAGCAGATAGTTGTGCCCATACGGTTCTGGACTGGCTGATGTACCGAATATCGCTTCGTTTTCGTTACGCGAGAGCGTTGGATTCCAGTCCGCGAGCGCAGCAGAGAATGTCAAGCGACGCGTCATGATCATCATTGTTTCGTGTCTTGTTCCCTATCTGTTCAGCAAGTCTATCGGCTATCAAGCAAAAGCGGCCGGTACGTGTATACTGCGACCCTCCGAACGGAGGAGGAGGAGTCGGTATGATCTCCTTCAGGCTTTTCGATAGGGTTTGCCCAGCGCGGCAGGCGCATTCACTGAACGACCACCGAGAGTCAGTATTATTAAGGTTGCGATATAGGGCAGCGCGAGAAAAAGCTGATAGGGCAGTTTCTCGATATTGAGCGAATGCGCCAGGTGCATCAAATGCGTATGCGACAGCACATTGTGATAGAGAGTGTCGAGCCCCAGCGCCTGTCCCTGATACTGCAGGGACTCGGTAAAACCAAAAACCAGTGCGGCGGCAAGGCATCCGAATGGGTTCCACCGCCCTGAAGTAACGATTGCCAGCGCAATAAATCCGCGTCCCGCCGACATATTGGGGACGAATGTATTATTATCGCCCACTGATAAGTACGCACCAGCGAGCCCCGCCATTACACCACCAACGCATAAAATCAGCATTCTTGTTCGCAAAACACGTACACCGGACGCATCGGCTGCGATCGGCTGCTCACCACAGGCGCGAATTTCCAGCCCGCTTCGCGTCCTCTGCAGCCACCACCAGATTATCGGCACAGCCAAAAGAGCAAATGCAGTCAGAATGGTGACTCCGCCAAAATAGCGAGGCAGCGACGACGTTTTAACGAAGTCGCCGGAGACGAACATCTTTCGATAGAGTGTTCCAGTCAGACCGAGCGCGAGAAGATTGATGACGACCCCGACCACCACCTGATTTGCGCTGAGACGCACCGCAAAAATCCCGAAAAGCAGTGCGGTCAAGATTCCTGCGATCGCTCCGCATACTACGCCGATATAAGGGTTGCCGGTATGCAGTGTAGCGACTGTCGCGGCGAACGCCCCGGCGAGCAGCATACCTTCCAGCCCGACATTGACGACGCCTGATTTTTGAACGACATTTTCGCCGAGCGCAGCGACCAGCAGTGGCGTCGCGCACGAGATCGTTCCCAGGATTGTGCCGCTGATCACGCTCATAGCTGTCTCCCTGCGAAAGCGACGTGATGCCTGCTTTGAAGAAGGGCTTTCGGATATCGCCACTGTCCCGTCTTCTCGTAGAATGAATCAGTCGCTCTTTTCTTTCTTCGTTTCCATGCCTCTGATAAAGGATGGAGGGAAGATAACAGGTGGCGTCTGATAGATGCTGCATACCTGACTGCCTGAGACGATAAACTGTTCGGCAATTCAAATGACTCTCTGACACAGTACGGGCACAGGACAATGTCCATTTCAGTCTGCCTCTCCGCCGCTCCGGCGCGCGCGCCATGCCCGTCCACCGACAACCGCCAGTACTGCGGCCGCCTGAATGACATTTATCAAAACGGAAGATACACCCGAAAACCGTGAAAGGCTGCCACATCCAGCCGTAAGAGCTCCAAATAGAATTGCCGATATGAGGGTTCCCGCAGGGTTCAGCCCTCCCAGCAGCGCTACCGGTATCGCTGTATAGCCCCAGCCCGGCGAAAAATTGGCGTCGAGGCGCGTGCTGATTCCGAGCAACTCGACGACGCCCGCCAGACCGCACAGTGCGCCGCTGATCAGCATGGCTTTCAGCCGCAGCTTATCCACAGGAAAGCGGGCGACACGGGCTGCCTCTCCATTTTGTCCCAGTAAGCGCACTCCGAAACCACTCGCTGTCCGAAACAAAAACAGGCTGATGATGGGCACGGCGATCAGCGCGATAAGGACTCCGGTGTGCAGCCGTGTCTGCATTCCAGCGGATAGGGCTCGAGGTATGAGGCGTGCAAACAGTACTGCGTCGGGCATCGGGTCGGATTGTTGACTTGTATGTGTCGCTTCCTGAAGCGGACCGCCCACCATCGCACCAACGAGATATAGCGCGGCATAGTTGAGCAAAATCGTCGATATGACCTCCTGAACGTTGCGCCGCACACGCAGCCATCCTGCAATCCAGCCCCAGAACGCACCCGCCACTGTGCCCGTAACAAGCATGAGGATCGTAATCAGCGGCGCAGGCAGACTGTGGCAGACCCTCGCCGTCCCGGTCGCCATGAGTGCGCCGATCAGCAGCTGCCCTTCGCCGCCAATGCTGAAAAGCCCCGCACGCCACGCCACAACGACTCCGAGACCTGCAAGCAGCAGGGGCGTCATCTTAACGAGTGTTTCGGAAATCGCGTAGAGATGCCCGCTCTCCGCATCGCCGAACGCTCCCTTCCACAACTCGGTCAGCGCATTCGCGGGGGGAATTCCCAGCAGCAGAAATGTAGCCGTCAGTAGAATGACGAAGCCTGCGGCGTACCCTGCTGCCTGCACGAGCCAGCTAATAAAGCGGCGGAGAGTGGAGGGAGCGATGGGATTTACTGGTGCTTCTATGATTGGGGAAGGGGAACCGTTTCGTGTGGAATGGATCCTTGAACGAGCGCTGTCCACCGACTCTATGCTACCGGCGGAGCCAGCGTCGGCGTGTCCAGTATCGGCTTCAATATCTCTGTCCATGGGTGGGAGGTCTGCATTATTCACGCGCTCACTCCCGAATCAAAGTCCTGAGCGGTTTGCCCGCTGCGCCTGGTCTCTTGATTGCCGAGGCCGCCCATAAGGAGCCCAACCTGCGCCGCATCAACCAGATCAGTCTGCGGTTCCGAAAGCTTGCCACCGGAGAGTATCGCCAGGCGGTCTGCGAGTACACCTAGCTCGTCACGATCCGTCGAGATCAGCACGATTGCGGCACCTCTCGTTCGCGCCTTACGCAGTTGATCGTGGACGAACCGTGTCGCGCTGATGTCGAGACCTCGCGTCGGATTGACGGCAACGATCCAGTCCGGTTCGGCGTGAAGCGCTCGCGCCACAACGATCTTTTGCTGGTTCCCACCGGAAAGCGAGGAGGCTGGCAGCTTCACGTCTGCAGTTCGAATATCGAATTCCTGTATGAGATCGGCCGCAAGTTTTGTGAGCGCCTGGCGTCTCAGAAATGGACCGAAGCCAAACCTCCGGTCATGTACTGCATCGAAGAGCAGGTTATCCTCGATCGACATCGTGACAGCAAGACCCGATCGCCGCCGATCCTGCGGAATATAACCAGTTCGTGGATTGATGCCAGGTCGAAATGCCTCTCCTCCCCACGTGAGGGTACCGCTTTTCAGACGACGTAACCCTACAAGCGCTTCGGCGAGTTCCGTCTGCCCGTTGCCATCGACTCCACCGATGCCGACAATCTCGCCGTGTGCTACCGAGAGTGATACTCCGCGGACTGCCTGTTCGCTGCGATCCCCCATGATCACAATACCTGCGGCATGCAGCACAGGTTTTGCTTCAGAAACTGAACCACTGACGTTTGTGATTCCCACCGAACCAGGAGCCATAATTCCGACAGTCTGGAAATCGCGCCTCTGACTTATAATTTCTGCCTGTCGATCACTCTCGGGAGGTAGAACGGAAGTCTGACTGTATGAAACGCTTGCTCCGACGGCTTCGTGAACAGAGGGCACAGAAGATAAGGGCGGATCAGGAACGGCAGGATCATACCGCGAGTCAGGATCTTTAAGGTCGTTGGCGGAGCGGGATGAATCGGAGGCAGTTTCGGGATTGTTCCGCGGGAGGGAAGGGCCTACCATCCATGCCGCGAGCTGAACCGCGTCCGTATCGGCGACTGCACAGGTATGAATGACTGTCCCGCGTCGTAGAACGGTGACTCGATCTGCGACAGCCATGATTTCGGCGAGCTTATGGGCGATCAGGATCACCGTTCTGCCTTCATCGCGCAGTCGGCGTAGAACACCAAAAAGTTCTGCAATTTCATTTCCGGAGAGTACTGCGGTAGGCTCGTCGAAGATCAGCAGACGTGCCTCTGTTGCCAGCGCTTTCACGATTTCGACACGCTGCTGGGTCCCGACGGGGAGATCGGCGACGCGGCTTTTTGCAGGCAGCGTCCAGCCCAATTTTTCGGCATGGTTCAGTGCGTCTGCGGCAACGCGTGCCGGCGCATACCGAATTCTGTGGGCGAGATCGGCGGACGGCATATCGAGCGCCAGGTTTTCCTCAACCGTAAAAGCGGGAACGAGCGTGAAGTGCTGATGTACCATTGCGATGCCGAGGTTTCGAGCAATCAGAGGGGAGGATACGCGAATGAGGGAGCCGTTCACACGAATTTCGCCAGCATCAGGAGTGAGCAGTCCGGCGAGAATATGCATCAGGGTCGACTTGCCCGCCCCATTTTCACCGAGCAGTGCATGGATTTCACCGGCCCCGACAGTCAAATCTACGCCGCTCAAAGCGGTTGCCGTGCCA
>JBBQPY010000184.1:0-10345 GCA_038216735.1 Chthonomonadales bacterium | reverse complement strand
GCCTGAAGGCAGCACGACAATGAGAAGAGCAAATGTCAGAAGCCAGACTATCCATCTTCGATTGGAATGAATACGCAGTATCATTGTGCTTTAATATCGGTAAACTCGGGCCGATAGTTCCCACGCGGTCTTTGGGTTTCGGCTACAAAGATGAATGTCTGTACTGCTGCCGGGAAAGTAGACGAAACTGGAGCGGATCAACATGCTGCCCTGAAACTGGTCAATGATCCGACGCTCCACCTAATGTTCTATTTTATTGGAGGGTGTGAGGGCGAAGGGGGTGGGGCAACGGACTTTCCTTCAGCTATTTCTTTCGCCATCATGGTAAACATGGCGCGACCGTGCCCGCCGGTGTGACCGTCGAGGGTATGTTGATCGGACATTGAAAGGCGCGTCCAGTCTCCGTTGGTTTGCCGTGCCGACTTGCGGATGCGCTCCATGAAATGATTATCTGGCTCAGCCTCCTGTTGCGCGATCGCTGACTCAATGGGAGAGACGACAGCAGCTTGCTTTGAGGGAGCATCGGCTCGCAAAACAAAGTAGCCAAAACCGAGTACCATCAGCCCGACGACGAGCGCGGCCGCACAGTCGGGCACTCCCTGTGCTTTTTTCACAGTTCGATCGCTCCGATTTCTTCAAATTATTGCACTATCTATTTTCGTCCCGGTGACTCGGACGAATCTATAGGAGAGCGTCGCAGTTCAAGTAAGCAGGCGTCCGAATGGATTTAACGCAGAGCGCTTTGCCCTTCCCGCACAATAAAATAGCGATCTCCATTCACGTTTTTGAATGTGTCCGTATGCCCATCGGGCCATTTTATGGTCAGCACAGCTACCAGGCTCGAAGCTCCCAGACCGAAATGAACGCGAGAATCGGAGGAGGACATATAGGAGCCGTCCGCATGGCAAATACGTACGATTTTACGACCATCGTTCAAGACAGCCGTCGCTATCGCGCCATAGCCGTTTCGATTGCTCTGCGCTCCGATCAACTTCAGCCCCAGGAAATGCCTGCCCGTCACGTCTATTTCATTGTGCAAAAGCAGTGGGACGCCTTCCGAATCGACGATCAGTGTGTCCATTCGTCCGTCGTTATCATAGTCGCCCACGGCAACGCCCCGCCCAACGATCGGTTTGGCAAACCCTGCGCCGCCCACTGTGCCGTTGACATCCTCGAAAGTAGCTCCCGCTTCGCCGCGATTATGCAGCAGCTGCGCCGACTGACGGTAAGTTGCCGTCGGGCGAATCTGCGCAATGTTATCAAGCACATGGCCATTTGCGATTACCAGGTCGAGCCGCCCATCGTTATCATAATCGAAGAACTTGCAGCCAAAAGAGACATTGGGCACCGTAGCGCCGAGACCCGCGGAAGGACTGACGTCTCTAAACACTCCCTCGCCGTCGTTATGATAAAGGCACTTTGCTTCGTTCTGAAAAGTCGCAACGAACAGATCGGGCTTGCCGTCGTTATCGTAGTCGCCCCAGTCGAGACCCATACCGCCATGTATATTGCCGTTGATATCGAAACCGGTGCCGGAGGTCAGTCCCACGTTGTGAAACAGGGTCTTTTGCTTGTCCTGTGGGTGTACGGGCTGAAACAGATCGCCAGGGATTTCATCGTTGGAAATAGCGAGACCGGGCTTGCCGCTGCCGTCGAAATCGATGAAACCGATTCCCAGACCGCGGCCCGTCGCTGTTTGTAAACCGCTTGCATCCGTCGCTTCGTGAAAATGGCCGGAACCGTCGTTGAGATACATTACCCCACGAATCGGCTTGTAGGTTCGAGGACCACAGGAGGTCATAACGCCGTTTTCAGGGCATAGTTGCTGGTCTGTTGCCGGATCGAAGTGAGCATAATTCGCCACATACAGGTCTAATAGCCCGCTTCCCGGACGAGTCTCTGCGAAGGCGCACGAGGTTCCCCAGGGCTGCGGCAGGAGACCTGCCGCTTTGGTTACGTCGGTGAACCGCTTGCCGCCTTCGTTGTGCAGCAAAACTCCGCCGCGATATGCAGTGATATAGAGGTCGTCGTAGCCGTCGTTATCATAGTCGCCGACAGCACAGCCCAGAAAGTGCCCCTGTAGTGTGTCCAGTCCTGTCTCATGGGTTACGTCGTTGAAATGCCCTTTGCCGTCGCCTTTGTAAAGAGCGAGTTTCGAACCGACGAGCAGGATGTCTAGATTCCCATCGTTATCATAATCCAGAAACGCACAGCCGTTGCCGATCGTTTGGAGGATATTGAGCGGACGCTTCCCCGGTATCGACCAGACATAGTTTAGCCCGGCCGCCTGGGTGACGTCTTCGAAATGCCCGGCTTTGCTGATTACCGAATCAGGGTGAGTGACGGGTTGTCCGCCGTCCGTACACCCGTTCGCGAGCGGCAGGACACCCATCAGTGCCAGGCGCAGCAGCTTCACTGTGCCCGACACTCTGCGCCGAATACCGAGATGGAGAGATTTCCGAGACGATTGCATGGCTCGATATAAATTACTGACCGGTGCCACTGCCTGTCGGTGCTGGAGCAGTGCCCGGAGCGGGCGCAGCACCTGGAGCGGGTGGTGCGCCTGGGGCATTAGGCGGCGCCGAGGAGGTACCTGGAGCGCCCGATCCTGGGGCGGGTCGGTTAGTGGCACTCGAGCCGCTCCCCGAATAGCCCGGCTTGAAGGAATCCGTTGTCGGCGCCAACTGACGCCCTGATCCGCTGTCCATAGTACGCTTGTAAATGAAGAAGCATATCAGCAGGGCTGCGACGACGGCAACGGCGATGATGGCCGGACTGACTTTATTCTGCATGATCGTGGTCCTTTTCGACAGTAGTTTATACAGTATTTTGAGAAGAAGCGTTGCTCCGAGATTGGTTCGCCGGATGGCTGGGTGGGTGCAGGGTCGCTTACGCTCCTTTAGGGTGTGGTGGGTGCGTGAGGCAAACTCCCACTATGCCGTCTCGCAAATTCGTCGTCGAGTTTTTGCTGGTACATTTTAATGCGGTCGGGGAAACCCCGTGATGCCTTTGCATAGGCTTTCGCCGCATCCTCTGGGTGCCCTAGAGCGAGCAAGGTATTGCCCAAAGTTTCTCGTGCCATGGGATTGTTAGCCGCTTCATCGATTGCACGCTGAACGATCGGAAGTGCCTCTTTGGCGTGACCCGTCTCATTGAGTTGATTCGCTGCCTCGATCAGGGCAGGAGGCGCGTCGGGAGCGCAGTGGAGCGCTTCTGCTGCATGCCGGATGCAGCCTGTCACATCGCCTTCTTCAGCTAGCAGTCGTGCCAGTCGTTTGTGAGTCTTTGGCAGGTCAGCACCGCTGATAATAGCCGTCACAAGCTGTAGTTTCTGCTGTGCATGGTTGTAGCGTTCCGTGGTGAAACGCTCCCATTTGGCGACCAGATCAGGTTGCTTGAGTCGTTTATAAGCTTGCAGCAATGCGAGCGCGGACGGATGATCGAACGGGCTCACCTCTGCGGTTCGCAGCAGAAAGGGCACGGCATCTGCTGGCTTGTCGTCTGCCAGCAGCGCTTTGCCGAGGATCATAGACGCTGTTACATCGTTCGGATCGATCTGCAGCGCACGCCGTGCCTCACTTTCAGCTCTCGCGGGGTCGGGAGCCTGCAGATCTCCGGTCAGCAGGCATCGCGCATATTCACGATGCGCTGCCGCAGATTTGGGAGCGATCGCCACCGCTTCGATGAATTCCTTACGAGCGCGGTCGGCTTGCCCGTTTGCCTGTAACAGCAGCGCAAGGCCGAGATGCGCTGCGCCATCTTTCGGTCGGAGTGCCGACGCGTGTTCGGCAGCAGTGACTGCTTTGGGAAGATCTCCGTTGGCGCTTTGCGCCGCCGCCAGTGCAGTCCATGCTTCCGAGAGGGACGGATCAAGTGCGACTGATTTGTTCAATTCCTCGCAGGCTCGGGTCATAGACTCCTGCGATGCATAGAACTTTCCCAGCATCCAATGCGCCGATGCCGAACTGGGATGTGTGCCTGCGTACTGACTCAGCTCACCAAATGCTGCCGTTATCCGCCCCGAGTGAAGCAGGGACTCAGCCCAGGCGTCCCGCAGTCGTGGGTCTTCCGGGTCAAGCCCAACCGCATTGCGGAGGAATGGGTCGGCTTCAATGAATTTCGCCTGCTCATTTAGCCGTACGCCGATATGAAACAGAAGTCGCGGATCATCCAGTCGGTCACCGCGCTCATGCTGTAATGCATCCAGTGACATACGTCCGAGCCGCCACTCCTGAAACCACCCTGTAAAAACAATGCTCCTCAGGGTGAGGATCGCTGCTACGACGAAGAGCGCGGCAAGCAGTCCTGCCTTGCCGCGCCGTTTTCGTCGTGCAGATCCCGAGGTAGGGTTAGTTGTGATCGTGCCAGATATCATCGGCAGTGCCCACTTTGGCGTTCATCGTCCCGCCCTTAACTCCCTTGGCATGACCATCGGCAAAGGATACATTGATCATCTTCGTATGGCGAGGGAAAGGACGACGGTCGCCATTAGCAGCCCAGTCTGTCGCTTCACCAGGCACTCCAACGCCCCAGTCGACGCTACTGCCGGTCGCGATCCAAACATCAGGATTCATCAGCCACGGCCCGCAGTTTCCTGTCGCATCTGCGCCATTGTTGCTCTGATAATTTACGCACTCAGCGGCCGTATTGGCGTCCGCATCTCCGTAGTGTGGGTCTGCCGCCTGACTTGCGCCGTTATCCCAGACATCGGCAGCATCACAGTACGCCATCACGTGCGCAGGAGCAAGTATCGAAGCGTCTGATTTCCCATTGTACTGCTGCGGGCTAGCGTTGCCGAGAGCGTCATTCCATCCGGTGGTCATTACACTCTGGTTGTAGCCGTAACTGGTCGGACCATAAGCTTTTGATGCGGGCGCATCCATACAGGACAGCACATTACTGCTCGACCAGTTCGCCTGGTCGGGTGCGTTGTATAAATCGGCATTTGTCTGAACGGTGGTATGGAAGCCCAGATAAGGTATTAAGCTGATGCGCCACATATCTACGCCAGTGTGGGATCCATCCAGACCGTCTGGGTGCCAGCCATTGGGATAGGTCTGGTCGTAGTCCTGAGCGTACATCAGTGTCGCCATTCCAATCTGCTTGAGGTTGGAAATACAGGTAATCGCACGGGCTTTTTCTCGTGCCTGCGCAAAAACCGGGAATAGAATTGCTGCGAGAATGGCGATGATTGCGATGACGACGAGCAGTTCGATTAGCGTGAAACCTTTGGATATTCGGTTGCGCCTGTGCATTGTTTTCTCCCTGACCAGCATGGAGCTGATCTTTAAATGAAATTAGTTACAAACATGATGAAATAAACAATTCCGCAATATAAAAAACAAACGAAGTAATACAAACCGAGCCACGAATGCTGAACATTTAGCGCGTACAATCCCAATTACTGCATGCATTCTCAGTAGACGTTCATATCATGCGACATGTTCCTTTGCATTATACCTCAACAATGTACGATTTATGAACAATAAAAGTAGCCAGAAGAACTGATTTTGATAGAATAGCTGTATGCACAGTCTGAATCGATCGCATTTTAGAGCTATAGTTCTACGAACTGTGCACCTGTCCACATACAGAGACAAGCAGACTGAAGAACCTCTGGAATGGCGATTTCATTATCGGTGGGGCGAGTGATGAAATCGAGGTACAATTAGACGACAAAGTGTGCAATCCCGCTGAGTTACGGGCACAGCAATCTTCGATCCTGCCAGTATTTGAAAGCCCGATGATTTTCAGTCCTCAGTAAATAGTATGCAGGACAACTGAGTTGTGTCACAATCCCGCTACAGCCAGCCTTTACATTAGACCAACCCGCTCACCGGAGATCAACATGGATATCGAACTTCCAGGGCCAGTGCCGCTCGACATTCCCGCACTGGATCTGCCTCCTATTGCATCCGTGCCGCTGGTGCAGACTGCAGACAGTATCGTAGCGGACCAGCTTTACAAAAGTTTTGCGAAAAACACGGCAGTCGATGGGGTATCTCTCCAGATTAAAGAAGGGGAGTTTTTTGGCTTCCTCGGTCCGAATGGAGCAGGGAAATCCACGACCATTCGAATGCTGTGCGGGTTGCTGCGCCCCGATTCCGGCAGCATCCGTGTCGCTGGACTGGACGTGGCGACGCAGTCTCTCGAAGTGAAACGTATAATCGGCGTGCTGCCGGAAGAGACAAGCTTGTACGAACGGCTGTCCGGTCGAGAGTTTCTGCTATTCGCCGGACGAATGTACGGCTTGAAGCGAGACCAGGCACAGGCACGCACCGCCGATCTACTGGAGCTGATGGAGCTTACGGATGTCAAAGACAAATTGATCGTCGACTATTCAATGGGCATGAAAAAGAAGGTCGCACTCGCTGCTTCATTGATCCACAGTCCGCGCGTCCTGTTTCTCGATGAGCCATTCAACGGAATCGATCCGATTTCTGTTCGAGCGATTCGTGACGTGATGCATCACTTGATCGCAAATGGCACGACGATTTTCATCTCATCGCACGTTATGGAGGTCGTTGAGAAACTCTGTACGCGAATCGCGATCATCAATCGCGGCCGCATCGTCGGCGTTGGCACAATTCCCGAGCTGCGTGCGATCGCGCACACCGGCACCGATGCCTCCCTCGAAGACGTGTTCCTGAAAATGGTAGATGCACGTACCGAGAGCGAAAGCCTCAGCTGGCTCTAAGTGCCCGCAGCAATTCATGGATTGGCTGCCTGTGGCGCCCAGTTTCATCACGACCGCTCCCTCTGTTATTCCAACATGCGCCTTGCCCTGTTCGCAGGGACTCATTCCGCTGCATTCTAAGTCGTGGAGTAGATTGCCGTATTGAGAAGGAGAATCGCTTTGCGTACACTGTTGCAGCCCCTGCCGATGCTCTTCTGGCTGAAAGCGAAATTGATTTCCAACGCCTATCGCCGCAGCGTATCGGCGGTGGTCGGTGCGATTCTGATGCTGGTGATCTTTCTGCCCTGCTCCCTCGGGTTGATGTGGTTGCTCGGCTATCTGTTCAATACAACGTCGGCTCCGGTTGGCGCTGAGGTGCTGAGTGCAGTGCTGCTCGGAATCTACTGCTTCTGGCTGGTGATCCCAATACTCGGCTATGCTCTCAACGATACCTACGATATCACCCGGCTGTTCGTCTATCCGCTGACGATGCAGCAGATACTGGCGGGATCGGTGCTTGGCAGTCTGCTCGACATCCCAACTCTGCTGTTGCTGCCCTGCTTCGTGGCGATCCTTTATGGGTTCTCCGCGACACCGATCGCCGCTTTGGTCACCATCGCCTCTCTGGCGCTGTTCCTTTTTCACACGCTCTCACTCAGTCAGGCGGTGCTGTTGTTCAGCAGCGGGGTTCTGAAAAGTCGTAAATTCCGTGACCTTGCGCTGATCGGCTTCTCGCTGATCGGTGTCATCTATTATATCTCCTCACAAACACTGTTTCATACCCTTGCGCGACTCGACTGGCGAGAAGTCGTACGCCATCCCTTCTGGGTAGTGGCAAACTTTCTCCCTCAGGGAATGGCATCCCACGCGATCGCTTCGGCGAACGCAGGCGATTACCTTCCCGCGCTCGGATGGCTTTCAATGCTCGCCGCTGTCACTGTACTCACCATCGTTGCCGCCAGCAGCATTCTGAAAAAAGTCTATGAGGGCGAGCCCCCTGTGCTCAATATCGGAGAGCGCAAAGCCGTTGTGATACAGGAAGCCAGACCCACCCGTATCAGCGGACTCGGCGATCGCCTGCCGCCCGTGATTCAGGCGATGGCTGCCAAAGAGTTTACGTACATGTTTCGTGACCCCTATTTCAAGGTCGTGATTGCCAATCTCGCCTATGTTCTGGTCGTCTGCGTTTTCCCCATCCTGTCCCGCCGTTCCACTACCTCGTCCGTGCCTGTGCTGTCCTATATGCCCTGGTGGGCGGTCGGGCTGCTGCTGCTTTCAGAGATGCAATTGGTCTGCAATATGTTCGGAACCGAAGGCGCTGCTGCGGTACAGCTATTTATGTTCCCATGTGAGCGGCGGGAAATAATATTGGGAAAGAACCTGGCTCTCTTTGCTGCGCTCGCCAGTGTCAATCTTACGGCCGTCATCATACTCGCGGTGATCGGGCGAATTCCCGATCAGATCGGGCTATTAATCTGCTGGGTTCTGCTTTCATTGCTGGCAGTGTTTGCGGTTGGGAATTTCATCTCACTCTATTTCCCGTACCGTATCGTAATGAAGAGCTGGCGAACGCGCCAGCGATCGGGATCTCAGGGATTTGGATTTTTCCTGATGTATATCTGTGTGCTGCTTGGAACTCTCATTGTTCTGACACCTGTCTTCGCCTGTTTACTTCTGCCGATGTGGCAGGAGGTTCCTGTCTGGTACCTGGCCTCAATTCCCGGCGCGATTGTCTATGCGGGCGGGCTCTACGGACTGTCGATCTATTTCGCGCCGTCGATTCTCATGAAGCGAGAGTTGAACATCATCGCAAAAGTCGCTCAGACGGACGCGGCATGAGCCTCAGAATTGCGTCACAATTCGCTGTCCCAACTCCCTCCTTACGAAGGAGGGGAAAATACGAATCGACTCCAGTTTCGCTTCAGGGCTAACGCGGAGGCTGAACAGTTACCAGCCTGCGAATAAAATGTCCCCGCGCCAGCGTCGGCGCGGGGACATTTGCTATGGGGTATGCTTCCGATTTGCTTGATTTCAATCGTTCGATTTCGGCAGAGATGTACGGTACTTGTCCCTGTAGAGGCCGATCATCGCGACTCTGAGACCGAGAACTGGATAGTCCGCCAAAACGCGCTTCAGTAGATCCCGATCGCTCAATCCGATATAGGGGCTGATTGGGTTGATCCTGTTGCCTTTTATGCCAGCCGCCTCCTCAGTTAGCATATCCTGCAATTCGGTCCATGTACCGCCGAGCGCAATATTTCCCGAAATATGCGTACCCTTCGGCAGGTTAGGTTCAGCGTTCAACATCGCCGCCAGTTCGGGGTAACGGGTACTGTAAGGAGGTTTATCGAAATGCACCGCTTCCAACTTCGCATACATCTGCCAGTCTCCGCCTCTCTTAATCTCGTCCTTCGCCCATCCGATCCCACGCGCGTCGACATGAACGGAAGGACTGCACTCAATAAAGCAGTTGTTCAGGACATGGTTATCGCGCCCTCCCCCGATCATTACCGCGCGGCCCGCCTTATAAAAGACATTTTGCAGTACAGTCGAGCCGCTTGCCGCATCATCGAGATAGACGCCCATTGCATCCGTGAAGCCTTCGCCCTTGAAGCCGCCCAGATGATGGAAATAGTTGCCAGCGATCCTGTTGCCGCGCATCGTCCAGTCTCGCCCCATGTAGAATGCGCCGACATCGCCAGTGTCCCTGCAGACATGGTGAATCTCGTTTCTGAGGATCTGATGATTGTTCCCGCTCAGCAGAATGGCGGTATGTGGTCCATTATAGATAAGGTTGTTCGCGGCGATCTGTCCAACGCCCTCGATGCCAATCGCAGGGCGGTAGCAGTGTATCCAGTTGCTGTAATCGTGTATCAGGTTATTGACAGCGCTGTTATCGCCGCTCGCGAGGGTCTTCCGATCTCCGCCATCGAGGGCGATGCCCCCTTGTCCCATATTGTATATTTCACAGCTCTGCACCCTGTTATGCTTCCCTCCTGTGATGCGTATGCCCATCAGACCCACGTTGCGGATCGTGCAGTCTGCGACGAGGTTGTCGTTCCCGCCCTCGATACGAATACCCTCACCGCGCGTGTCCTCCAGGGTCAAGCCCTGAATAGTTATGCCAGTAGTTCCTTTCAGGGAAATCAGCGGCGCTTCCATCAAAGAGAGATAAGTTTTCCTCGCCCCGAGCAGTTCAGGCATCCAGAAGTAGACGATGTTCTTTCTGGGATCGATATAGTACTCGCCGGGAGAGTCGAGCTCCTCGAGAATATTGAGCGCGAACCAGCGCTGACCTTTTTTGATTCCATACTCGTCTGACGGCCCCGCTGTCTTCAGCGTGTGTTTGTCCGAATCGATCCCTGTAATCGGCGTATAGGAATCCGCCCAGTCGAATGTCCAGTATCCATCGACCCATCCGTCGGGGGCATTTTTCCAGTGAGCGGGCCGATCTCCCGCATAGGTGAATTCTTTACTGGCACTGTTCGTTGGCACCTCTGCGATCGTGGCGTAACCTGTGTTCGGCCAGCGAGCAAGCGTCATCGGCTTGTCCTCGAAAAACAGTGCCGACGGACCCGGCGTCGTACCGCCTGCATTCCATCCGTTGCGTACGAGTGGTCCTACACCAGTGATCCCCTGTGCTTTCAGATCGGACTGATAAACTTTTCC
>JBBQPY010000183.1:0-10353 GCA_038216735.1 Chthonomonadales bacterium | reverse complement strand
CGTCGTTTTGAACCGAATGACCGATTTTTTGGTGACATTTCAGTCACGTAAATTTCCAGAGTGGCCGCACAGGGCATTGTAGAGGCCCATTTTCGTTGCAACTTGTCTATGTCGGTTATGTCTTATTTCGCAATCGATCTTGAGTATCTGGAGGATCGGCGGGATCGGAGTGGATTTCGAAGGCTGGTCGAATATAGACAACGGTTTCTGGCGTTGAACCCAGCCCGATGCGCGGCTGCAGGCATCGGATTCCGACTGCGTCGGAGGCAGCGCCAGTCGTTGTCAAACCCGTTCATTCTAACACACTGTGGTACGCATGTCAATTACGAGAATCGTCCACTGACCAGTTGTCCAATCGATCGGCTGACTGCTTGATGCGCCAGCCCTGCTGAAACATTCAGCCTGCTGATCCCCCGTCATCACCACTTTGATCTACATACTTTCGAAGTAAATCGATGGAAAACAATACTCTCAGAGTATCTAACAGACAAATATATTCTAAAAATCGAGATTTGCGAGAGATTCAGGAAGGAAATTCGTGTCACTTTGCGGTACTGACACTCAATCCGACTATATACAAGCGCATCTGAGGTAACATAAGCCTGCGAAATTGCCAAACTCCGGTGGATCGTCGCAGTTCGTTTGCGAAGGTGTCTCAGATGGGGTCGCGCAGCCACTTCAGTGATACGTTCGAGAGCAAAACCAGCAAATCCGCCGTGGCGCCTCAAATTGCCGGTTTGAATCACTCCTGAAAAAGGTAATCTATGCAGACACAAACTCCTTCTACAGTCAAATTAGAACAAACAGCGAGTGATGCAAAGATTGACGAATGGATCGAAACGTTTCATCGCGATGGCTTTCTGGTGCTGCACGATATTCTGTCACCGGACTTGATAACCGATCTCAAAAATGACCTTGATCGCGCTCTGGAAGAGAATCACGAAGATGGTGACGGCGGCATTCAGCTGCACGTCCGTATGTTCGAGAGCAGCACAGCTAATCTGCGCCTTTTCGACCAGGAGCCAATCGTAACCTTTGCGGAAAGGCTGATTGGAACTGAGACACACGTTGTCCACAACAATGCCTTTCGAGTGCAGCCTGGAAAAGGAATCACCACCTGGCATCAGGACGACGCTCCGCATTATCTAGTCACGCATGGTGAAGCGCCCACGAACGTGCGTCTGCCAGTGCTGTTGTTTACTGCCAACTACTATTTAACCGATGTCGAGGAGCCACGTTATGGTCCTACGCAAGTTATCCCAGGTTCGCATTTGTTCGGCAAACCCTGTCCGCCGCAGATTGAAGGGACGCCTTATGAGAAGGACATCGTCTCCTGTTGCGGTCGCGCAGGCAGTGTCGTGATGTTCAATAATCAAGTCTGGCATCGAGGTGGACCGAACCTGACGAACCGTGTGCGTTATATGTCACAGATCAGCTATGCACGTCGGTTTGTCGGACATAAGTACTATCCGTTCATGAACTACCAGATGCCGGAAAACGTCTATGCCGACGCAGATCCGCGACTCAAAAGGCTGCTCGGGTTTCTGTCTTCAGGCGCGTATGGCTGATAGCCTGAACTTGTCAGCGGACGATACGCATGTTCCGTGTACGTACGCAGGAGCAAACACTGCTCAGCTTGAATGACGCACCTGATCGACTGAACGGCTCCGTTCAGAAACTTTGCATTTAGAACGCTCGCATTGTTCAATCTCCGTAAGTTCGCGGAAACACCCGATGCACGATATCACCGAAGGAGTGGAAACTGTGACGCTAAAGAAGTCGTCGAGAAGAACGAGTATGACAAAGTTGAAGCGGAGTGCAGGAAATGTAGCAGCGTTTACCGGACTGATACTGTGCTGCGCCACATTCGCACAGGCGAAGGAATCGTCTACTGACGCTTTCTATCTCAAAAATGGGGACCGTGTCGTGTTTTACGGTGACAGCATCACCGAACAGCGCTTATACACTTCGTTTGCGGAAACGTATGTCGTAACGCGCTTTCCGAAACTAAACGTCACGTTCGTACATTCTGGCGTTGGCGGTGACCGTGTTGGCGGCGGCTGGATGGGCCCGATCGACCCGCGTCTCGACCGTGACGCGATCCCGTATAAGCCGACCGCAATGACAATCATGCTGGGCATGAATGATGCCAGCTACAAGCCTTACGATCAGCCCACTTTCGATGCCTATGCTACTGGCTACAGGCATATTCTCGACAAAATGAAAGCTGCGGTTCCAGGTGTCCGGTTTACACTGATCGAGCCGTCACCATTCGATGACGTGACGCGAAAGCCAGGCTGGGATCCCGGCTACAACAGCGTGTTGCTGAAATACGCTGATTTCGTCAAGCAACTGGCACAGACCGAAAAGCAGAATGTCGCTGACCTGAACGGACCCGTTGTCGCAATGTTGGAAAAAGCGAATACCACCGATGCCGCAGGCGCGCTGAAAATCATTCCCGATCGCGTTCATCCAGGTCCCGCCGGACATCTGATTATGGCGGAGGGTCTGCTGAAAGCGTGGAACGCGCCGTCTCTTGTCGCTGGCGTGACAATCGACGTGACAGGCAAACGGGCCAACGGAGCGAACGCTTCCGTCTCCGGTCTCGTAGTCACTGGTAATACGCTCACCTGGACCCAGACTGACAATGCGCTTCCATTCCCGCTCGATACGAAAGACGACACGCTGATGCTCGCGGTGCGCTCTTCGGATTTCGTTTCGACATTGGACAACGAACCGCTCACGGTAACAGGGCTCGCAGACGGTAGTTACACGCTGAAAATAGACGGTGAGCCGGTCGGTACGTTCACCAAAGACCAGCTCCAGACGGGCATCAACCTCGCACTGCTGCCGACACCGATGCTCAAGCAGGCGCAGGCCGTACATGCGCTGACATGGAAGCACAATGACATCCATTCGATGCGCTGGCGGAACGTCGACTTTCCGTTTCTGGGAGATAAATCGCCCGCCGTACGCAAAGCGCTCGATGGGCTGGATGCGCTCGAAGCAGATGTGGTGCATCAGCAGCACGTGGCCGCTCAGCCGAAGCCGCACAAATTCGCGCTGTCGCCGCAGTAGGCGGCGGCGCGTGACAGGAAGAGGCAGTCTAGTCCGTCTCTTCCTGCATTCCGTTTCTAACACGGAAGTTTCTGAGGGTAGAAACGAACGATTGACGTACAACGTCCGCATTTAGTCCGCATTGATAATGAAAAAGGAGACACGGATATGGAAGCATACTGCATGAAGTGCAAACAGAAGCGTGAGATGAAAAACCCGGTCGCGGTGACGATGAAAAATGGCAAGCCGGCGACTTCTGGTGAATGCGGCACGTGTGGCACCAAGCTGTTCAAGATCGGGAAAACGCCCGAGTAATTGCAGCACTGGCACTTCAAATTAGATGGCTGTGTTTCTGCTCACTGATACTCAGTTGAGCAGAAACACAGCCTCTTTTGTTCTTGCATTTCAGGGCACTGAAGTGGACGATGCTTTTTGTTGTCTTACTTGTCATCCTCCTCAGCTGCGTCGTCTTCATCGGTTTCGGTGTCTTCGTCCGTATCTTCTTCCGCACCGCTCTCCGGCTCTTCGCTATCGTTTTCTTCGCCAGTGTCGGCTTCAGCCTCTTCGGTCTCGTCGCCATCCTCACCTGTGGCAGCCTCTGTCTCTGCTGTTTCCTTCTCCACTGCATCCGTCGCTGCATCGGAGGCGCCGACATCCGGCTTCTGGTTTGCGGCACTCTGCCCGAGCAGACCGCTCAGTTGACCGAGTACCTGATCCGCATCCATTCCCGTTTTCTCGTGAACCGCTTCCTTCACTTTAGCAAGCAGTTGGTCTTGCAGGCTCATTGTTACCTCTCCTTCCGCCATCTCAAATAGTGTTCGAATATTCACCCAGGAGAAGGTTTCGTATCACAAACAAAGACTCCTGCCTCCTCTGCCCCACGAGCCGTCTGTGTACAGAAATTTAACATTCGTCGCGCCATACAGTCCCGACTTTTAGCATAGACTGTTCTTGCCCCCTTTTCCCTCGTTTGTATTCATGCCTCATTACAAAGAGGAAAGGAGATTCATGGGTAATGCTGCTGGGCTAACACTAGGAAGCACTTCCGATATGGAGATGGGAAGTTCGAAACCATGGGCTGATTACTCTCCATCGATAGTATTCCCTTCCCTTTGCGTTGTCCATCAAGGAAGGTGTTTTGAGCAGAGCTGGTGACGTGTCTTTGCGCGCCCTCGAGAAGCTTCAGGAGAGGGAGAGGCATTTTATAAGGGCACAACGACAGTTCAGTGGAGAAAGACGTGCCATACAGCATTTTCGTCGGCGTTCGCTTCCGCTTCGAAACGGTACTTCTCGATGCTTGCGGGACCGTTGGGAACATAGAAACGGATGTGTCGAAAGCCATATTTGTATGCGTACGGCTGGACAGTTTGAGAGAGTATTTGCTGAACGATGTTCGGTGCGTCCTTCGCCGCATAGAGCAGCAGCACAGCGGGGTCATCGTCTGCGGGGTGGGCATCTGCGATCAGGTCGGCACATTTTTGGAGCAGGAAATGACAGTAGTCGGCGCGTTTAGCCACTAAATCGTCGGCTGCTCTCTGGTTGACGGATCGGGGAGCAGGAAGAGGTGAAGAGGAATTCAGATCGCCAGAACCATCGCTGAGAATCTGTTTTTCGGGGTGAGGGTCGGAAGGGTCGATACGCGCCGTGTCAGGCAAAGGCGCGTTCGGTTTCGGAATAGGCAGCAGAAAAGGTGACGCCATCCAGAAGATGAGCAGTCCGGTCGCCACCGCTACAACGAATATCAGCAGGTTCCTGCCCATGATCGCCACTCTCTAAAAGCGGTAAATGGTTGCTGGTTCAGCCGAAGGAGGGCGCTGTCGTCAGTTTCTCCTGCCGGACCAACGAAAGCGCTGCTTGCTGCGCTCGATCAATATGCGAAATTTGTTTGTTTTCCGTCAGGAAAAAACTAGTCTGGCGTTCCTGCTGCCGCGAGGGCATTTTCGCCTTCTATCCAGTAGGACCCGTCCGGACATACTTCTTTTTTCCAGATCGGAACGGTCTCTTTGAGCGTGTCGATGCACCATCGGCAGGCATCGAAGGCGGCGGCACGATGCGGAGAACCGACCGCGACGACGACACTTGCTTCGCCTAGTTCGATCCGTCCCAGCCGATGCTGGATCATGATATCGCAGCCCCATTTAGTCGCTGCCTCCTCTGCGATACGACCCAGCGCTTTCTCCGCCATTGGGAGGTAAGCGCTATATTCGAGGTACGCAACTTCCCGTCCGCGCGACTGGCGTCTCACTTGCCCGATAAAGCTGCAGACCGCTCCATTGGCAATGTCGGCGACCTTCGCCTCGATCGCGACAACATCCAGTACGCAATCTACTATCTCGATTTCAACCATATCGCTCGATTCTATCGGCAGACTGCCTGATTTGCGCGCAGCTGCTTTCTGCAAACGGAAATTCGGAATGCCAGTGGCCCGTCGGTCTGAGCATTGAGCTGGAGTAGAAGTCGATAATCGGATTTCGCCTGCGCGAAGTAGGCGCTGCGCCAGTCGGTCGCCATTACTTGAACTCGATCAATTCCGCGTCATTCCATGTCCCCCACTCTTCGGGCGGCAGGAGCGTGAAACGCTTCTCAGGCAGAATCAGGGCGATAGCAGAGCGAAAAAGCATTCCCCCCGGTATATCTCGCCCGAAATAAAAGGGATGGATATGCGGCGCTTCCTTGCTCGGACTTGTCACCGGGTCAAGGTAAATCAAGCGGATTTCGTCCTCGGCGGGAAACAGATAAACCGCTTGAAGAGTAGGGTCGGCTTCAAGGTTATGCCGTGCCATTTCCAATGCGGCACTTTTGACTTCCGGATTTAAAGTAATCGCCATCGTGGTTCCCTCCGGCGTTCGTACTATGCACAATTATACCACGCCCGGGCGGACTCACTTTCTGGGACGTTGCCGCCGAGAGAGCCGAACGGCTGGCAAATGTTCGCGTATTCCGCTTGAAGCTCTGCCGTATAATCACCACGTGCAACACGTTATCCCCCGCTCATTGGAGGCAGCACTGCAATCGTGCAGTCCGCACCGATTGGCGTGTCCAGCGTGACATATTCCTCCGAAATCGCGAACCGACACCCGCGTTCGACACCAAGCAAACGCGGGTCACGATGACCGAGCAGCGCGGCGAATTCGCTGACAGTCGTCCCCTCACGGACAGCAATCTCGAGCGGCACACCGGAGAAATAGTCGCTGTAGTGCCCGAAGAACTGAACGCTCACGATCGTGTCCCCCTGCCCCATCGTCTGTAAACTTTTCAGCCGCGCCAGATTGACCGCGTGCATCGTCTCCGAATCGGGTGTCTCGACGAGCATCGGAATATGTGCGAGACGGGGATCGTTGACGAAACGCGCAAACGCCGCGATGCCGATCTCACCTGCGCCCAGATTCTCGTGGCGATCGACACGGCAGCCAAGCCCCTTCTTGGAATCGTTGGCGTGAATCACCTTCAGATTCTCAAGCCCGATCACGCTGTCGAACTCCGCTATCGTCTTTTCGTATGCCGACGCGCCGCGCAGGTCGTACCCTGCTGCAAAGACATGGCAGGTATCGAGGCACACGCCTAAACGCGGATGCCCGCCGACCCCGCGGATTATTTCCCCGAGTTCCTCAAATCGCCACCCTAACCCTGTGCCCTGACCGGCGGTCGTCTCCATCGCGATTCCGGTCGTGTAGCCTGCTTTATCAGTAGCTTCCAGCACGAGTTTGAAGCTCTCGATCAGCCGCGCCACTGCCTCTGATTCACCCTGCCCAAGATGTGCTCCCATGTGCGTGACGACCCAGGAGATACCGAGTTCCTGTGCGCGGTCGAGTTCCGCACGGAACGCTTCTCGTGACTTCTCCAGGATCGCGGGATCGGGGGCGGCGAGATTGATTAAATACGAGTCGTGTGCCACAGTGAACGGAATCTCCAGCTCTTCTCGAGTCTGACGGAAGAGATTTATGATCTCGGGAGTGAGCGGTTTATGGCTCCACTGACGCGGACTATTGGTAAACAGCTGGACGACGCCGCAGCCGATCGCCGCGCCTTCGATCAAACTTTTGTGCAGGCCACCCGCCGTCGGCATATGCGCCCCGAGCAGACGGGAGGAGGGAGAGGTGGATGACAATTCGGGAGCAATGGACTCGACAACTTCGATCAAAATGTGTTTACCTCGCCGTAAAGACGCGCTGTCAGCGCGTCGTGAATCGCTTCCGCCGATATTGCAATCGGAACGATATTGCGATTGGTGATCGAATGTGCTGCCTGTACCGCACCGGAGTTTGCAATGTTTTCGATACCGATATAAAGGCTGCTGCCTTGCAGGGCAAGACCGACGATCCGAAAATTGCGGGCGATGTGTTCGGGTATCAGCGCGGCGGCGCGTGGGTCGATCAGATGTCCGTCCGCCCAGATCGGAACGCGTCCATTCAGTGCGCGTTCGCCATCGATCAACGCCTTAAATAGGGCGACCTCGGCAATTGGAGCGGTTTCGCGCGCGAGAAATAAATGCCAGCCGATCGTCTCGCTGCTGTACTCGGACCAGAATGTAGGATCGCCCCACGCCAGCGCATCACGTAGATTATCGACACGATCGGCACACTTGATCGCTCGCACCCAGACCGGCGCGCTGCGCAGTTCGGAGAAATAGCGCGCGTCTCGTGCATCTTTTACATCTGTTGGAGCGAGTGCCGGTTTGCTCAGCGTGCAGACGGCATCGAACACCGTGTCACCGAATATTTCCTTGATGTCGTGTTCGTAACTCGCGACGTGTTCGGGCAGGCAGTCTTCGATCACGTCGTGCATCAGGGCTGCGGAAAGCATCTTACTGTCCGTCATCTTCCACTCATCCACCAACACCAGCGCGACCTGCAACGGATGAACGATATAAGGAACACGAGGCGAGTTCGCTGCCGATATGCGATAATGCCCGGTATGCGCACGTGCCGCCAGGTGGTAAGCATGCTCGAGCGCGTCCCGGTTGGCAGTTGGAACAGCATTACAAAGCCGCTGCCAACAGGCATCGGGATTCGTTCGGGCATCCGGTTCAGGAAGCGTCATCTGATTTGCATTTTGCTTTCTGTTTGCTCGCTATTTTCTATTCTCGGAAGGCAGCGGGAGTCTTGGTCTGCGGCACGGCAAGGGTGCGAACCAGCGCGCTCAGCATCTGTTCCTTGTACACCGAGTCGAGCGCGAGACCAGCGGATGTCTGCGCGTAGCCGAACGGAATTCCGATGTCGTGACGTTCCCCGACCGCCTCGAAAGCGAGATAACGCTCCCCGCTCGCTCGCAGACGCTCCTGCGCGGCCGTAAACTGGAACTCGCCTTTTTCGCGGAGATCGTTGTCAATCGCATACTGGAGGCTGTCAAAAATAGTCGGCTGCATCAAATGCATTCCGAAGAAGCACAGGTACATACCGTGCAGCAGACCTGGCTGCTGGAGGTTTTCTGCGGCAAAGTCGGGGGTCGGCTTCTCGAAAATCGTTTCGACCTCATAGACTGCGGGCTGTTCCTGAATGCGTGTTCCGCGCACGGTGCCGAAGAGGTGCAGCAGCTCGGTCGGCGTCTGCTGGACTGCGGAGACGCTCGCGCCGAATTTTTCATGAATGTCGAGTATCTGGCTGGCGCACCGATAGCCGCCGCTGTTGCTGAAGATATGGTCGCCGAGCATTACGAGAAACGGTTCATCGCCGACGAAATTCCGCGCCGTCCAGACGGCGTGACCGTAGCCTTCGGGTGTCTCCTGAACGGCATAAGTTATCTGTTTGGCGATTTCCTGGATACGCGCCGCCTGATCCAGAGCCCACTCTTTGCCAGCGAACGATTTGAGGTCTTCTTCCGAAAGCGGCGCGAAATGCTGTTCGATCTGTGCTCGATTGTGCGGATTGACGACGAGACAGACTTCTTCAATCCCGCTCTCGAGCGCCTCTTCGATGATGATCTGAATCGCGGGCTTGCAGAGCCCGTCGCGATCCATGACGGGGAGCATCTCTTTCTGAATTGTGGTCGTCGCCGGGTACATCCGTGTCCCGCGCCCTGCCGCCGTAATCACCGCTTTTCGCGCTCTCGTCATGTCTGCTCCCGTTTTTCCGACCGGTCGTATGGGGAAATATCCTGCCGCACTGCCACGGGAGCATCTTCAGCCCCGACTCCATTCCGACGAAGCGCCGAGAAGAGGGGGTATGGAAAATCCAGGCAGGCAAAATCTAGATGGAATGCGGGCTAACCGCGCATGATCTGGCGCGCTCCGAACATCACCGCACCGGGGGAACTGCCGATGAACGCACGCGGCAGAATGCCGATCTGTCGCTCGTACTCTACACAAACCTCGATCAACGCGGCATCGGTATCGGGAGAGTCGTCGGCGCACAGAATGGCCACCGTTCCGCCCGCTCCGCCGCCAGTGATTCGCGCCCCATAAAGACCACGTTCGATGCCGCGCTCGCGCACCAGAGTGATCAGCAGATCGGTCTCCGGCGATCCGAGACCGAGACGATCACCATAAGAAGAGTGCGCTTCGTAGAGCAGCCTGCCTGCTTCAATGAGCAGTCCCTGCTCCTGATCGCGCTCGAACTTGACCTCCGAGGCGGTGCGGATCGCACTCGTTTTGCGCTCCTCGGCACGCAATTCGGCGATATGCATCAGCGAAACGAACGCGGCAACACGAGCGTTCTCGAGGATCGGATGTTCGGCGCAGGCGCGTGGGAAATAGGTCTGTGCCGGATCGACGCGGGTCACGGTATCGGGCAGCAGACCGTATAGATCATGATACTCCGCGCCGACGATCGATTCCGGAATCATCTCGCGATAGACTGCAAACTCCTCCGGCTTCATATTGCACAGATAGTTGTCGAGCAGTTTGCCGCCGCTCTCGAGCTGGATCACCTTCAAGCCCATGAACGCCCCGATCCGCGCCCTTGTGTACGCAGAGCCGCCAACGGAATGCTTGATCCGCGAATCCAGACCGACGAACCGCCAGCCCGGCGGAATACGCTGGTTGCCGAGGAGATCGTGCGGCTGGCAGCGCAGGAGAAGCAGTGCATTTTCACGACCGAGCGCGGACGTCACCTGATCCATGATTCCGCAGGGCGCGCCGACGATCGTGTTTTCGACGCGTTGACACCACGCGGCGAGCGTCATATCGCTCGGCTCGATTCCTGCCGCCGCACTCAGCGCATGCATCGTCGCAACTTCCAGCGCCGCCGAAGAGGACACCCCGGCGCCGAGCGGAACCTCGCTAAAAATCAGTATGTTGGCGCCGAGTTCGCCGAGCCGTGAGTCCACCATACCCTGCGAAACCCGCGAATCGGCAGCCAG
>JBBQPY010000182.1:0-10490 GCA_038216735.1 Chthonomonadales bacterium | reverse complement strand
CCCGGTGAAATTACCGAATTGCATTTCGGGTTCGCTGACCAGAACCGCTTTACGCTAAGGCAGACCTTGTTGCGCGTCTACTGGGACGGCGCGGCAAAGCCTGCGATCGAAGCGCCGGTCGGCGACTTTTTCGGAGTTGGGTTCGGAAACAATACCGTTGCCGCGCTCCCGACTGCTCTCAATAAGGACGGTGGAACCTGCTGGTGGCGCATGCCTTTTCATCGTTCGGCAAGGATCGAACTCGTCAACACGAGCAAAGTTTCGCTCCCGCTCGTCAATTACAAAATCACTTATATACCGAAGAAAATCCCCTCCGATGCGGGCTGGTTTCATGCGCAATGGCACCGCCAGACCACCGTCGCCGGGGAACACTTCCATATTCTGCATGCCACCGGTCGAGGGCACTATGTCGGTGAGCATACCGATATGCAGGGCGACAGGGGCATATGGTTCCTGGAAGGCGATGAGAAAATCTACGCTGATGGTGAGACATTTCCTTCGATCTACGGAACCGGTACAGAGGATTTTTATACTGGTGGCTGGTATTTCGACGAGGGACCGTTCGGGCTGGCATATCACGGCTGCACCGTTAAATCAGATGAACTTTCACGTGTTTCCGCCTACCGATTTCAGATTCAGGACTGCGTCCCTTTCCAGAAAGTGCTGACTGTCGACATCGAACACGGCGGCACCAACGACTACCCCGGCGCCGACTATTCATGTGTCGCCTACTGGTATCAAGATGCTCCGACACATGACTGGTCGCCGGTCGATTTCGCGCAGCTAACCCCTGCGATCTATCGAAATGCGGGCGTGCAGGAGGCGGAAAATCTGACATGGACGGGCGATAGTAAAGTCGTACTCATGGCTGACGATCAACTTCCAGCCGAAGCTTCCGGTGGAAAAGTTGCCGCCGTGGGAGCAGGAAAAGCGACAGTATCATTCTTAATTCCGGCAGATGATGTATACCGTGTCGAGGCAGCGCAGGTGGTTTCATCCGATAGTCCCGCCGCGCTTGCCTGGGAATTGCAGTCTATGAACGGCAAGTCGAGCATGGGCATTTGGGACGCCCCCCATGATGCTTATAAAATCTTGCGCTGGCAGTCGGCGACTTTGCCGGTGCGGCTTCCGCAGGGCACGAACCGTCTCACCTTGCAGGTTCCCAATGGCAAAACCGCTAATATTGATTTCCTACGGCTGCTGCCGAGCCGCAAAGAGCCGAAAGCGATCGAAGCCGAGAGTCTGCTTTCGAAAATGAAGCCAGGACAAGGCGGGCGCGTCGAGCAGACGGATGGCGACGAGGCGTGGAGCGGCTGGAGCGCGGTTCGCTGGCGAACGCAGAAGGGCGGCACGCTGCGTGTGCCGATCGAAATTCCTGCTGACGGCGACTATGAAATTCTTCTGGCGGGGTCGAGTATGGCAAAAAGTATCGGGCTTCGCGCTGCAATCGACGACAGGAGAGGGGTAGAAAGTACGCCCGAGAATTTTGCCGACTTGAAAACCGAACTGGCAGCTCCTATTGGAAAAATCGCGCTCGGCAGGTTCACGGGGCTGAAGCAGGGAGCGTGTACGCTGGTGCTGAGCGCCGCGCAAAAAGACAGCGTGAAAGACTCGGACATCGCGGTTCTGTTAGACTACTTCCTGCTGCGCCGGAGCCGCTATGCCAACAGCGTCGAAGCCGAAAGCCTGCGTATCCTGGAGGCAAAAGACGGTTCGGCGGAAACGCAGGAAATGGGCAGCGCGTCTAGTTTCTGGAGTAATGATGCGCAGTTCTGGTTCCGCGCAGAAAAGGTGGGAGCGGAAGCGACGCTCGAACTTCCGATCCGGACTGCAGGCAACTACGCACTCGGAGCATATTATACGACCGCGAGGGACTATGGCACCGTGCAGGCGCTCCTAGACGGCGTTGCAATCGGGCTACCTACCGACTGCTGGACGCCAAACGTGCTCGCGAAGGCAAAAACAGATCTGGGTACAATCGCGCTGACAGCGGGCAATCACCGCCTGACCTTCCGCGCCGTTGACAAGAACACGCAGTCGATCGGCTATTTCATCGGCGTCGACGCCCTGACTTTGGAACCCATACGATGAGGCCGACTCATACAATGACGAATATCCAAAGTTGAACAGGCAAGAACCATTCACGAAAACCTATCGGCTCGAAGATCGGGCGCAGACGGCAAGCTGGGGTAAGCGTCTCGGTGGACTGTTGCAGTCAGGCGATCTGATCGCGCTCGTCGGCGATCTTGGGGCGGGTAAGACGACATTGACGAAAGCGATCGGGGCGGGTATGGGTATCTCCGACTCGATCACGAGCCCGACGTTCACACTTGTTCAGGAGTACTATGGGAAAGTGCCGCTGTTCCACTTCGATCCCTATCGACTGAAAGACCCGGAAGAAATGTTCGGACTGGGATTTGATGAATATTTCGAGCGACACGGCGTCATAATTATCGAGTGGGCTGACAAAATCAGCGAACTGCTGCCTCCTGAACGTCTCACGCTCGAACTCGAAATCGTCTCTGATGCGGAACCCGATACCGAAGACATGCCTCGCAGCCTTCGCATCACTGCTTTCGGGGAAAGATATATTGCCCTGGCAGAAGCGATTTTGTCCTTTCCCTGAAGCCCTCACCTCAACACTCATCCCTGCCAATCGCCGGCTGCAACTGTAAAAACAAACCCCCTTCCTATCGCCCGAAACTTCGTGAGGAGTAAAAGAAGCATGGAATTGCGCGAGGGATGAGCAGTCACCTGTAATCAAACCATCTTCTGATCATTTGTAGGGCGCTGCTTTCTGCCCCTGGATCGTATGGAAATCAATCGGTATCGTTTGGAGACGCTATTCTAGAAGAAGTGGTTGGTAAAAACAGGCCGATACTGCTTGCGGTGGAGACAAGCGGAGATATTTGCGGCGTCGCCGCATTTCGGGACGGCTCTTTCGTGGCAGAACATACTTTTCGGCACGGAATGCACCTTTCGGAACTTCTGATCGGGCATATCGACTCTGTGCTGAAAGACGCCGATGCCGCGCTTGCTGATGTCGGCGCGTTCGCAGTCGGAGTCGGGCCGGGCTCGTTCACCGGTACACGCATCGGGGTGATGACGGTGAAGACGCTGGCATCGGTTCAGAGTGCTCCCATCTATGGTATCGACAGCCTCAGTGCGCTCGCGGAAGAGTATCGCGGACAACTAGATGTATTCGTCGTACCGGTGCTTCCTTGCCGCGCGGGAACAGTTTATGCTGCTGGCTGGATCGACGAATCTGGAGTACCGAAAGCGAAACTTCCTCCCAAAGCCTATCTCCTGAGCGAACTCTTCGATAGTATTTACGATGGTTTCAATCATTCACCGGAGGCTGGGCGGAGCGTACTTTTCTGCGGAGCGGCGGTCACGCGTTATAAAGAGGATTTGCGTACCGGAATGCGAAAAACAGGAGCAGAGAATGCCATTCGGATCTCCTTCGGCGCAGCAGACTTCCCCAGAACACGGCTGATCGCCGCGCTTGCCTGGGCACGAATGCAGGAAGGCGATCCCGGCGAGGATGCGCTCGATCTCGTGCCGCTCTATATCTCACCGCCACCGATATCGACGCCGCGCCCGGAGAATGCGATCCCGATCCTGCGTGAAGTAGATACCAAAATTAGCCCGAAATAGTTCGAGAAATAGCGTATGGAGGAAGCGATGACGATGAATGTCACGCCGAATGAAAAGATCAACGCGGCTTTTATCGGCTGCGGTGGAATGGGTCTTGCGAACCTGAAAGCGTTCCAGCGAACGGAACGTGTCAATATTGTTGCCGTCTGCGACATCGACCAGAGCCATCTCGACAAAGCCGTCGGGCTCTATCCGGGCGCAAAGCCTGTTGCGGACTGGCGTCGCGTGCTCGATCTACCAAATGTGGATGTGATCGTTAATTCCGCACCCGATCACTGGCACGCGCTGCCGACGATCTACGCGTGCCAGGCGGGCAAGGATGTCTATGTTGAAAAGCCGCTCTCGCACAATATCGTCGAAGGGCGTACGATGGTCGACGCGGCACGTTATTACAAACGGGTCGTGCAGGGCGGCACGCAGCAGCGCACTGACCCGCATTTCTATGACGCCGTTCGCTATGTGCAGTCCGGCAAACTCGGCAATATTCTGCTCGTCCGCACCTGGAACGCGAGCAACGAGGGGAAGGGAATCGGTTTCGCACAGGACGAGCCGGAGCCGCCAGCGGGCGTTGACTACGATATGTGGCTCGGTCCCGCGCCTCTCCTGCCTTTCAATAAGCTTCGTTTTCACTATACATTCCGCTGGTTTTTCGACTACGCGGGGGGAATGATGGCGGACTGGGGCGTACATCTGAACGATGTCGTGCTGTGGGCGATGGAGGTCGATGCTCCCAGCCGGATCAGTGCGGCGGGCGGTCACTGGGCACTGCCGGATGGACGCGAGACGCCCGACGTGCTTGAGGTGACCTACGAATTCGACAGCGGAGGCGGCGTAAACAATAGACCGTTTTTGCTGGTCTACTCGATGCAGAAGGGAAATGCGCGGGGTAGGGAGCAGAAGGGATACGGGATCGAGTTCTTCGGCACGAACGCGACGCTTTTCGTCGACCGTGACGGCTGGGAAGTGATACCCGAAGGCGAGTCGGTTCCGGCGGAAAAGCATCCTGGAGCGGACGCGAAAGTCCCGCACATCCACGACTTCCTGGACTCCGTGATGGGCGCAACAGACAGTGATGGGCAACGGCCGCGACCCGCTTCGGATGTCGAAATCGTGCACCGCGCAACGAGCCTCTGTTCCCTCGGCAACATCGCCTATCGCACCGGTCAGAAATTTACCTGGGATCGAGAAAAGGAACTATGCTTCGATGCGCAGGGCAGGCCGATCGCCGAAGCGAACACTCTGCTGTCGCGTGAAGCCCGAGCACCCTGGACGCTGCCCATAATTCCGAACGATAGATAGCAGGTGACGCGTCACCATCCCTGATTTACAAAATCGAAGGTGAGACTAAACGCAGCATGAATCTGATAGAGAGCTTCCGCGTTGCCATTCGCGGGCTGACGAGCAACAAGATGCGTACAGTACTCACAATGCTCGGCATCATCGTCGGCGTTGGGGTGGTAATTCTCGTCGTGGCGATCGGCGAGGGCGCGAAACAACAGGTGACGGCGGCAGTGAACTCCATGGGAACCAATCTGCTGAACGTGACCTCCGATCGAAACCGGCTGCGTATCGGCACCGCGGTCTCCCGTACGACGGTTCCCACCGCTCCCACAACGCCCAATACAACGCCGGTCAACAGTCTGACTCTCCACGATGCCAGACAGATGGAAGCAATCTTTACTACGACGATCGACAAGGTCGCACCACAGATCGATTCCGACATTCAGATACGTTTGGGCAGCGTCAACACCACCACAGAAGTAGCTGGCACGACGATCGACTATCCCTACGTCAAGAAGTGGTCGATTGCTCAGGGACGTTTTTTCACTGAAGAAGAAGTTGCTGGAACGCTGCGGGTCTGCGTTCTCGGGGCAACGGTCGTCGAGCATTTGACCAACGATCCCAAAACCGACCTTACAGGCAAGACGATCGCCATCAATCGCCAGACGTTTCTAGTAATTGGGACACTGGCTGCGAAAGGATCCGGTGGAAATGGTCAGGATCAGGATGACGTGATTCTGATTCCCGTGACGACTGCGATGAGCCGCGTCTACCACCGGCAGGCGCTCAACAATATCTTGATTCGCTGTACGAGCGAGGCGATGATGCCATTGGCGCAGGAGCAGGTTTCGGCTTATTTGAGGAACCGACATCATCTGCAGCCTCCGTTTCCGGACAATGATGACTTCCGAATCCGCAATCAGTTGGAGCTGATGCAGACTCAACAGAGCGTGACCGGAACGATGACTTCGCTGCTCTCTGCCGTTGCGATCATTTCGCTGGTCGTGGGCGGAATCGGTATCATGAATATTATGCTCGTCTCGGTCACCGAGCGCACCCGCGAAATCGGCATCCGTAAAGCGATCGGCGCGACGCCGCACGATATTCTGCTGCAGTTTCTGATCGAAGCGTCGGTGATTTCTCTGCTCGGCGGGGTGATCGGTATCGGTATGGGGATTGGCGGTTCGATGCTGCTCGCCTCGGTCGCCGGCTGGGCGACGATCGTCAGCTCGAACGCAATAATCGCCGCCGTCATCGTGTCTGCAGGTGTAGGGATCTTCTTCGGTATCTACCCGGCACGAAAAGCCGCCGCTTTGCATCCGATAGACGCGCTTCGATTCGAGTAGCGTCGACCGTGAGGCATGTATCTAACCGACCTCATCCCCGAGCGCCACTCCGTTCGTGCCTCGCTAAGATAGCAGGAGCAAACGCGCAGGAAGATGTCACAACGCACTAAAGTCCTTAGCTAGCAGCTACGAGTGTCCTACGGACACAATGCCTTTGTGGACCTTTTGGCTCCCCTCTCCCTAATGAGGTGCGGATGGCAGGAAGAGGGGGATGGGGGGTGAGGGGAATTACTAGAGGTCGCTGCCGAGGTAGGAGCCGTAGAAACGCTTTGTGAACGCCTGATAGTCGTCGGTGCGGACGATTTCGCGCCACCATGATTGATTATCAATGTACCACTGCACCGTCGTTTCCAGCGCTTTCGTGAATTCGTAGGAGGGCAGCCAGCCGAGACCGCGCAGTTTGGAAGCATCGACGCTGTAGCGTTTGTCGTGCGCGCCGCCGCGTGGATCTTCGATGAGCTTGATCAGGCTGTCCGGTTTGTTGAGCAGTTCGAGCAGGCGGCGGGTGATCTCGATGTTGGTACACTCGCCTTCGGAGCCGACATTATAGGCCTCACCGTCCGTGCCGAAATGCAGCGCATGGTCGATGCCCGCGCAGTGATCCATCACATAGACCCAGTCCCGTACCTGCTGCCCGCTGCCGTAGATCGGGACTTTTTTGTCGTCGATCAAGCGCGTCACGAAGAACGGAATCAGCTTTTCCGGATACTGGAACGGACCGAAGTTGTTGCCGCAGCGCGTAATGATTGCGGGCGTGCCATACGTAACGCGGTGCGCCCGAACCTGCATTTCGCCGCCCGCCTTGCTCGCCGAGTAGGGAGTATTCGGCTCCAGCGGCGAACGCTCCGTGAACTGTCCCTCATCGATCGTGCCATAGACTTCATCTGTCGAGACGTGCAGCAGCCGCGCTATATTGTGGCGGCGTGTGGCGTCGAGCAGCGTGAATACGCCATAGACGTCGGTCTGAATGAAGCTGCCGGGCTCGAGAATGCTGCGATCATTGTGCGATTCGGCGGCGAAGTTGACGATATAGTCGATATCTTCCGCCTTGATAATTCCGTTGACGACCGTTTCGTCCTGGATTTTACCGGGATAGAAACGGAATCGATCGGCGGTTTCGGGCGCGAACTGCATATCGGCGATTGTCGAAAGGTTGCCTGCGTAGGTCAGCGCGTCCAGGACTACGATGCGGTACCCAGGATGCTTTTCGAGGACGTAGCGGCAGTAGTTGCTGCCGATGAAGCCTGCCCCGCCGGTAACGAGGATCGTCTTTTTCGTCCCCCGGCGAATCTCGTCTCTGTCTATATTCAGGCTGTTGTCGCCGCTCATAGCGAAAACTCCGAGTCGATCTCCTCGTGGCGTATCTCATCGACCGGTTCGGATTTGCCCTGCCCCGCGTAGAGCGCGTCGGGAAAGTTCAGTACCGTGGCGTCCGTTGTGCCGACGTTGCGATAGGCGTGAACGACGCCCGGCGGTACGATCAGGAAGATCGGATTGTGCTCCCCCGCGACGATCACCTGCTTCGCTTTCGCTCTTCCCGGTCGGTTTTCCCAGAGCGTGACTTCGAAGGTGCCAGAAAGAAATGCGAAACCGTCGGACTGCGCCCGATGTTCGTGCGGACCGCGCGCGACGCCGGGATGGGTCAGCGAGACATAGCCCATGACCGGCGTGAAACCGTCGGGCAGTTCGTCGTCGCGAAAAAGCTCGATCAGCCAGCCGCGCTGGTCGGTGAAGCGGCGCAGAGACTTGCTGATTACTCCGGGCAGATTGATTTCAGGGATTGTATCGCTCATTGCTGGCTCGCACTTCCTTCATGTGTATTATTTGTGCCCGCATTATCTTGACGTATTACCCTGACTTCATTCGTGTGAAGCTGGGACAGGGCAAAGTAGGAGAGAGTTGCTGATCGGCTCAGCCCAATTCGTAAGAAGTGACACCAAAGATATGGTCGAGCGGGAGATCAGGAGCGGCTCCTGTATACATCCGCGCCGTCTCGAAAACTGGCGTCATACTATAGCGTTCGACAAGCGCGATGCCTGCTCTGTTGACTTCCGGCACATCGAGAAAGAGCGTCTGATTCGGTCGCTGCGCCGACAGCCCGTGAAATAGCAGTTCGGCAGTCGCGTGATCGTCGGCGAAAAGCGGCGCAATCAACTGTCCCTGAACGCAAGGTCGTATCATCCCGTACCCCGTCAGGTTACCGTCATTCAGGGTGCCGAGCGCGGTCGCGCCGGGCAGCGCGAGCCAGCCTTTGAGGAACGTGCGCCGCGGAACCGGAAAGTGCCGGCTGTCGTAAGCGAGCACCTGCTCGAACGGAAGGCTGCTGAGCGGGACACAGCCATCCGGTATCTCACCGCCCCCGATGCCCTGGTAACGAACGTTACGGTAGGCGGTTTGAAAACCCGAACGTCGGTAATTTTCCTGCTGCGCAATCACGCCATCGAGCCCGATATTTCGGTTGCCGAGGTAGGCGAGCGCTGCGCGAAACAACTGAACGCCGTAGCCCATACCGCGAAACTCAGGGCGCAGAATGAAAATGCCGATAAAGCCGAAAGTTGCATCGTAAGCGACGGCGCTGATGCTGCCAATCGGTTCACCATCGAGTTCGGCAAGGAAGAAGCCTCTCGGATCGGTCTTATAAAAGCAGTCGTGATCGAACGTGCCAATGTTCCAGCCTTCGCGCACCGACCAGGCGAAAGCATGATCGAGGTCGGCACGACGCATTTCGCGTATCGTGAATTGCTCCGTTATGGTACTCACTCCCGTCGTGGAGATTTTACAAATTCAACTCAGTTCCCAGAGTTAAAACCCCGGTCTGGCTGGCTAAAGCCGATCGTCCTTCGGACGCAAAAGGAACGGTGGGTGTATTCTCTCCCCCTTCTTTGCTTTCTCTTTCAAGGAGGGGTTGGAGGATGGTGAATCATTCCGACTGCTTTTAACGACTCGCTTCCCCGACGAGCTGCATGAGATAGTCCCCATACTCCGTTTTCGCCATCACAGTCGCCCGCTCCTGCACTTGATCGATCGTGATATAACCGTATCGATAGGCGATCTCTTCGAGGCAGGCGACCTTTAATCCCTGTCGGTGTTCGATTGCTTGAATGAAGTTCGAAGCTTCGAGCAGCGATTCATGCGTGCCCATATCGAGCCATGCCGTACCGGGCGCGAGCCGCTGTGCGTGAAGTTGCCCTTGCCGCAGATACTGGTTGTTGACGTCGGTGATCTCATATTCGTTGCGCGCCGAAGGTTTGATCTGTGCGGCGATGTCGGTAATCTGATTGTCGTAAAAATAGAGACCGATCACGGCGTAGTTCGAGCGGGGATGTTTCGGCTTCTCCTCCAAGGAAAGAACTTTACCATCGGCATCGAACTCGGCAACGCCATATCGTTCCGGGTCTTTGACGCGATAGCCGAAGATCGTCGCGCCGTCGCGCTGTTTCGCCACCTGCTGCAATTGCTCCTGCAGCCCATAACCGTAGAAGACGTTATCGCCGAGCACGAGGCAGGCGGGTCCGCCCTCCAGAAACTGTTTGCCGATAATAAACGCCTGCGCGAGACCTTCCGGGCGCGGCTGCTCCGCGTACTGAATATTGATTCCATACTGGCTGCCATCGCCGAGCAGACGCTGAAACTGGGGCAGGTCGAGGGGTGTCGAGATCAGCAGAATATCGCGCAGCCCCGCCAGCATCAGCGTGGAGAGCGGATAGTAGATCATCGGCTTGTCGTAGACGGGCAGCAGTTGTTTCGAGACCGCCTGCGTGACGGGGTAGAGGCGTGTGCCACTGCCGCCAGCGAGTATAATGCCTTTCAATTCGTGGATCTCCCGTTGCAGGTGTTCAGTTCAAATGGGTCTGGCAGACTTCGCCATGTGGAAACAGGCAGTCACTTCCTGACCGGGGCAGCTGCAAATATCAGTAGCGCCGGTGCTGTTCCCATTGCCAGGCGGTTGCGACGATGTCCTCGAGGTGCTGATAACGTGGCTGCCAGCCGAGTTCGGCTTTGGCTTTCGCGGCGCTCGCGACGAGGCGCGGCGGGTCTCCGGCGCGCCGCGGCTGCTCCACAGTTTTGACCGACTTGCCGGAAAGTTTTTCGCAGGTCGCGATCACTTCCCGCACGGAATAACCCTGTTCGCTTCCCAAATTATAGATTCCGCTCGCGCCGCCGTCGCGCATTTTAGTCAGGGCGAGCGAGTGCGCCTGCGCAAGA
>JBBQPY010000181.1:0-10688 GCA_038216735.1 Chthonomonadales bacterium | reverse complement strand
TCCCCCTGCCTTCAGTCTCCCCCTTACCCCCAAACCCTTTTCCTGAAGCTTCAGGAGAGGGAGCTGGGGATAAGGGGGAAGAGTTAGGCTATATTCTGGTGATATTGGTCTGAAGCTGGCCGAAAAGGTCAAAAATCCGAGGGCGTTTGCCCTGCAACCCCAATCGAAGGATTCAGGGAAGGTCGAGTGCTCTTGGTGTAAAATGCTCCCCCGAGATTCGTTTATAAACATCTTTTATTAAATAGCCTTGACAATTGAGGCTTCAGACAGGTAAAATACTTATAACGTTATTCAAGAAATGAGCCGATGAGCAACAGTTCCGTAATACAGCCTGCGCTCTTGAGCCGCATAAATGAGCGCCAGGTGCTCCGAGTCCTGCAGTCTTACGGGCCACTATCGCGCGCGGAGGTCGCCCGCCACTCTGGTATCAGCGCTCCAACGGCATCCAAGGCAGTCGAATCACTGCTGCGTTCCGGCTTTCTAGAAGAAGGTGACGCCCCCGAACTGCTGCGCGGACGCCCGGGCAAGCGTCTCCGTCTTGCCTCTCAAACCGCCCAGGTGCTGGGTTTCGTCATCGATGTCGATGTCTGCCGCCTCGTATGCGCTGGTCTGGATGGAAAGCTCCATACTGACCACACTGTTGAATTTCCAACCCCGGTCACTTACACCGAATTAATACAAACTGCCTCCGAGCGTGCCCGAGATTTGATGAACAGATCTGGGATTTCGACTTGTGGAATGGCGATTTCAATGCCGGGACAGATCGACTATCGTCAGAACCGCGCGATATTTTCCCCGAATGTCCCGATCACCAACAATCAGTCGCCGAGTTTCGACCTCAGCGAGCGCCTCGGCATCGAGTGCATTATGGTGCAGGAATCGCATGCACTTTGTCTCGCAGAGCGGCATTATGGCTTAGCGCGCAAGCTCGATGACTTTGCAATGCTCGATGTCGGAGCGGGGATCGGACTGGGCGTCATGAGTGGAAGTCGACTTTTGACGGGGCACAGTGGGCTTGCTGGCGAAATCGGGCACACTACCGTCGAATTGAATGGGAGGCTGTGTGGGTGTGGCAATCGGGGCTGTCTCGAAACGGTAGCGAGTGATGCTGCGCTTGCCTGGCGAGTTTCTGAGCGCATCGGACGTAAACTAACGATCGCAGAAGTCGTTTCGAGTGTGCAGAGTGGCGAAATCGAAGCGCAACAGGATTTGGAATTAACCATTAGTTACCTGGCGATCGGGCTTGCTGCGGTCATCAACATGTTCAACCCTGCGACTCTCTTCGTGCACGGAGCGCTTTTCTCCCTTGATTCTACACTTTTTACTCAGCTGATCATGGAGACGCAGCGGCGTACACTGCCACCCTCCTACGCCGACTGCCAGATTGTGCAGGCACGTGGCAGCAAACGACAGGGAGCCATCGCGGCAATCATAGAGCACCTCACTAACTCGATGGTTCCCACTTCGGCATCCGATTATCCCATACATCGTCTATCGTCGGGCGCATTGTCCGCATCCTATTAACACTTTGCTGTGTTCATCCGTGAATAAATGTGAATACCGTGTTTTGCATCGATCGAGAGTGATCGGCCAGGAAAACGAGGATGACTATTTTGAGAAACTGTGCGACGCTCGGCGTCATTGTAGGAATTGGCGCGCTCTTAGCGTACACAGCAGCCAACAGAGTTAATGCGCAGGACGCGCCGGTGCATATTACGGTTCAATGTGATGCGCCGGGTATTAAGGTCAGCCCGAACCTGTATGGTGTGTTCTTCGAGGAGATCAACCATGCGGGCGATGGTGGACTTTACGCGGAACTCGTGCGCAACCGCGATTTCGAAGAGGCTGAGAAGGATGGAGCGGTTCCTGGCTGGACCATTACTAATCGCGGAACCGCATCAGTAAAAGCTTCGCTCGACCTAATGCGTCCGCTTAGCACCGCCAATCCGCATTCGCTTCGCCTCGACATGACAGGAGGCAAAGCAGGTACAGCCGTACTCACCAATGTCGGATATTGGGGGATCGCTGCGAAGCGCGGACACAGTTATAGATTCGCTCTCTCCTTACGACGCAACGCTGATGCGCCCTCGAAAATCACGGTCGCACTCGAAAGCAAAGCGGGTATTGTCTACGCACGTAAAGAAATTAATGGTATCGGTACAAACTGGAAATCATTTTCGGGCGCGCTGAGGCCGGATGCGGACGACCCTGACGCACGTATGGTGATCACGTCTGAGTCGACTGGCACACTATGGCTGGACGAGGTTTCGCTCTTCCCGGCCAACACATGGAAACGTCGGATGAACGGGCTGCGTTCTGACCTTGCAGGCAGCGTCAATACCCTCAAACCCGCCTTTGTGCGCTTCCCCGGCGGCTGCTATGTCGAAGGCGGCGATAAGCTTTCCGATGCTTTCCGCTGGAAAGATACGCTCGGGACGATTGCGAATCGACCGGGTCATTTCAACGGAAACTGGGGCTATCGCTCGACCGATGGGCTGGGCTATCACGAATATTTGCAGTGGTGCGAGGACATGAAAGCGACGCCGCTTTTCGTCGTCAACTGCGGTCTGTCGCACAAAGAAGCGGTCCCGCTCGACGCACTCGAGCCCTGGGTACAGGACGCACTCGACGCCATTGAATATGCGAATGGACCGGTTACCAGCAAGTGGGGAGCCACCCGCGCCTCCAATGGACATCCGAAGCCGTTTCATCTGCGCTATGTCGAGATCGGCAATGAGAACGGTATGTTCAACGGCTTCGGCGGAACGATGCAGCAGTATTCCGAACGCTATATCCGTTTTTATAAGGCTATCAAAGCGAAATATCCCGATATCCGGACGATCGCCAATACCCGCATTGCCGAGCCGATGGAGGTCGTAGACGACCACTATTACAATTCGCCGGAATGGTTCTGGACGAATACGCATCTTTACGATAAAACCAGTCGTAAGGGGCCGAATGTGTACGTCGGTGAATACGCGGTGACGCAGAACTGTGGACAGGGCAACCTTCGCGCCGCGCTCGGTGAAGCCGCTTTTCTGGTCGGACTCGAGCGTAATTCCGATGTCGTAGAAATGGCTTCCTATGCGCCGCTGTTCGTGAATGTGAACGATCGTGTCTGGAACCCGAATGCGATCGTCTTTGATGGCGCAAGGAGCTACGGAACACCTTCCTATCATGTTCAGCAGATATATGCCAACAATCGCCCCGATACGATCCTCCATGTTATCTGTCCTGAAATGCCGCTGATGGGCGGCAAAGGCGGCGTCGGTCTCGGCACATGGGCTACGCAAGCAGAGTATAAGGATGTCGTCGTGACACAGGGTGGTAAAACACTCTACAGTTCCAACTTTACGCAGGGCAGTGCAGATTGGAAGCCAGTTCGTGGCGCTTGGAGTGTCGTTGATGGCGCGCTGCGGCAGACCGATGCGGGAACCGATCGCCGCATCATGTTGACGAACGCGGCTCTTACAGACGCTTCACACTACACTCTGCGCCTGAAAGCGCGAAAGATGAGCGGTGATGAGGGCTTCCTCGTGATGTTCCAGGCACAGGATGAGGGAAGCTACTACTGGCTCAACCTCGGCGGATGGCGCAATACGGAACACGCGATCGAAAAGTCGATGGGCGGTGGGAAAATCACGCTCGGCAGTCATGCGACGGGCAGTATCGAGACCGGGCGCTGGTACGATGTTCGCGTAGAGACGGTCGGCAATAGAATTGAGGCGTATCTAGACGATAAGAAGGTGCTCGATGTCGAGGATGCTGGAATACCGACGCTGGCAGCTGGCGGCGGAATGATGGATCGGAATGGGGAAATCGTAATCAAAGTGGTGAACGGAGCGGAATCTGCTCGGAATGCGGTTATCGATCTGCCGGGATCCAGCGAATTTGAAGCGACCGGAACAGCGATTACATTGAAAGGGAGCGCGATGGATGAGGAGAACAGTTTTGCCTCGCCAACGAAAATAGCTCCTGTTTCTCGCCGCATCGATGGAATTTCTTCTCATTTCCGCTATACTTTTCCAGCGCGTTCGGTAACCGTACTGCGATTGAAAAGGCGCTCGTCAGCTGGCGCTACAGTGCTGAGCCAATTTTAGAAAGTGTAGCAATTATATCGAATTGCTGGAAGACATTGTGAGACAGAGTTTTATGGCGGGGAAAGCAGTGCAACAAATCAAAGCAGTCATTATGCTCAAGAGCGGTTTTTCAATGAACAGAACGCTTGTGCGGAGGGCAATCGGCGGATTGGCAGCGGCGAGTCTTGCTCTGTCCGCTGCTTTCGCGCAGGCGCCGGGTGCCAAACCGATTCAACCATCGCCAGTCTTCACCAAGGAGCAGATCGCATTTTACGAGACGCAGGCGCTACCTGTGCTGAAAGCGAACTGCTATTCCTGTCATGGCGGCGATACGGCGAGTGGCGGCTTCAGTCTCGCCAGCAGGGCGTCGGTACTTCGTGGCGGTATGTCCGGACCGGTGATGCTGCTCACAAAACCTGCCGACAGCATCTTCGTACACGTCATCAACTATGCCGATCGGAAAATGCCACCGCAGGGCAAGATGCCGCAGTCGCAGATCGACATCCTTACCAGATGGGTGGCGATGGGGCTGCCCTGGACGCCTGGTGCGGTAAAAGAAGCGCCTGTCACCAAGCATATCGTTCCGCCACCGGTCAATGCGAAGACGATGAGTTTCTGGTCGTTTCGCCATCTCAAGCCGCAGACAGTACCGATTGTCAAAGCCAAATCTTGGATCACGAGTCCGATCGATGCATTCATCCTCAAAAAACTCGAGGCTGCAAAGCTGACCCCCGCGCCGCCAGTCGGCAAAGCCGCACTGATGCGCCGCGCCTACTACGATCTGATAGGTCTGCCGCCGTCGCCGGAAGAAGTGCGAGCTTTCGAGAAAGACACGTCGCCGCATGCCTACGAGAAAGTTGTCGATCGGCTGCTGGCTTCGCCCCAGTATGGCGAGAAATGGGCGCGGCACTGGCTGGACCTCGTGCGCTATGCCGAGACCAACAGCTTCGAGCGCGACTCTCCCAAACCGTTTGTATGGCGATATCGCGATTACGTGATTCGCTCACTGAACAGCGACAAACCCTATGATCAGTTCATACGGGAGCAGTTGGCGGGCGATGAACTCCCGAAAGTGACGGCGGAAACGCTGATCGCGACCGGCTACTATCGCCTCGGTCAGTGGGACGATGAGCCATCTGATCCCGCGCAGGCACGTTACGATGAGCTCGACGATATTCTCGCGACGACCGGCCAGACCTTCCTCGGATTGACGGTGAACTGCGCCCGCTGCCACGATCACAAGCTCGATCCGATCCCGCAAAAAGACTACTATCGAATGTTGTCGTTCTTCCAGGGCGTGACGCGTTACGGCGATCGGCTGCCAGGCGATCGTCCAGCTTCGCTTCGTATTATCGCGTCCGAGGCGGAAAAGCAGCGTTTCGGGGCGGAAGATGCCACCTACAAAGTACGTCTTGCTGCACTGGAAGCGCAGCGAATGGCGATTCAGAACTCGATTACGGACTTCTCGAATGTGGATAAGGAAGAGCTCAAGCACGAGCAGAACCGAATTCCGCTGCTCAAAAAACGTGTGCCCGTGAAGCTCAGTCCCAAGAAATTCGCCGAGTTTACAGCACTATCAAAACAGGTCGTTGAGTTAACGAATGCCCCCCCGAAAGGACTTGACGAGGCGCTGGCAGTCACCGAAATTGGTCACGCCCCAGACAAAACCTTCGTTTTGTTGCGCGGCAATCCGCACGTTCCTGGCGATGAGGTCGAGCCAGCTTTCCTCTCCGTGCTCGCCCCTCCAAAACCGGAAATTGCCACGGCGACTTCAGATGCGCATACATCGGGGCGACGGCTGGCGCTGGCAAAGTGGATTGCGAGTAAGGACAACCAACTGACAGCGCGTGTGATGGTCAACCGCCTCTGGCAGCACCATTTCGGGCGAGGCATTGTGCGATCGAGCAGCAACTTCGGAAGTCTCGGCACACCGCCCACACACCCTGAACTGCTCGACTGGCTGGCAGCGGAGTTCATGCGCAACGGCTGGAAACTCAAACCGCTGCACAAGCTGATCATGATGTCGAGCGCGTATCGAATGTCCTCGACGGGCAATCCGAAAGCGCTTGCGAAAGACCCTGAAAACGATCTGTTCTGGCGATTCGATATGCGGCGGCTCGACGCTGAGGAGATTCGCGACACCGTGCTTGCTGTAAACGGCAGCCTGAACGCGAAGGTGATGTACGGACCTAGTGTATATCCGACGATCCCAGAAGAGGTGCTGGCAGGGCAGTCCCGCCCTGGCGATGGCTGGGAAAAGTCTTCGCCGGAGGAGAAAGCGCGACGCAGTATCTATATTCATATCAAGCGTTCGCTGACGGTTCCGTTGCTGGCAAGCTTCGATGCCGCTGACACCGATGCAAGCTGTCCTGTTCGATTTGCGACGACACAACCGACGCAGGCGCTCGGCATGATCAACAGCGCATTTATCAACGCGCAGGCGCAGTTGTTTGCCGATTCTCTGGGGAAAGCGGCCGGCAATGACACAAATAAGGAAGTACGGATGTGCCTGTGGCGAGTGCTGCAACGGGATCCTACCGCTGGCGAAGTCGGCCGAGGAGTAAAATTCATTGCTACACTCCATAAAGATCAAAATGTTTCTGAGAAGGACGCACTGCGGTATTTCTGTCTGCTGGCGCTGAACCTGAACGAGTTCATTTACCTCGATTGATGGGTACAGCATCGCGACCATATGTGATTCCGGGAAAACACATAGCACTGACTGACAACAAATCATGAAAAACCCACATACGAGAGATTCAGAGACTAGAGGCGAGTTTTGCGGGCGCACGCGGCGCGAATTCGTCTGGCAGGCGGGAGGCGGATTTACTGCCGTCGCGCTCGCGGCAATGCTTGGTGAAGACGGATTCCTTGCTAAGCAGGCATACGCGGCGGAGGGCACAAGCCGGTTCATCAATCCGCTCGCGCCCAAAAAGCCTCAATTTACGCCGAAGGCGAAGAGCGTCATCTTTCTATATATGTACGGCGGTCCAAGCCAGATCGACACCTTCGACTATAAGCCGAATATGAAGGGCATGGATGGCAAGACCATCGACGTCAAGACGTTCGGGCGCGGCGGACACAAGAATCAGGGACGCATCGTCGAGCCCAAATGGAACTTCAAACAGTATGGTAAGTCGGGGCAGTGGGTGTCAGACCTGTTTCCCAATCTGGCGACCTGTGTCGATGATATCGCGTTCATAAAGTCTATGACAGCCGATTCGCCGATCCATGGTTCGGCGATGCTTCAGATGAATACAGGCAAGATCCTCAGCGGCAGCCCGTGCATCGGCTCCTGGGTGAACTACGGTCTCGGAACTGTCAATCAAAACCTGCCTGGTTTCGTTGTGATGCTCGATCCTCGCGGCGGTCCGATCAGCGGTGCGAAGAACTGGAGCAGCGGCTATATGCCCGCTTCGTATCAGGCGACGACGATCAATGCGGGGCATACACCGATCCTCGATTTAAAACGACCAGACGGTATGAGCGATCCAATGCAGCGCAAAATGCTTGATACACTTCGCGAGTACAATTCGGAACATGAGGCGCTGCGAGGTGATAATTCGAACCTCGCGGCTCGAATCTCGAGTTACGAACTGGCGTACAAAATGCAAAGCTCAGCGCCGGAAGCAACTGATTTGCACTCTGAACCTGCTGCAATTCAGGAGATGTATGGGCTGAACGACAAGCGCACGGAGGTGTTCGGGCGTCAGTGCCTGATGGCACGACGACTTGTCGAGCGCGGCGTGCGATTCATCCAGCTCTACTCCGGTGGCTCACATATCGACAGCACTTGGGACGCCCACAACGATCTTGTCACGAATCACAGTCTCCATGCGGGCGAGACGGATAAGCCGATCGCAGGATTGCTAAAAGACCTGAAGCAGCGTGGTCTGCTCGATAGCACGCTGATCGTCTGGGGTGGCGAGTTCGGTCGCCAGCCAACCGCGGAATATGCCGAGGGCACCGGTCGCGATCATAACTCCTTCGGCTTCACGATGTGGATGGCGGGTGGGGGAATCAAGGGTGGGCAGAGCGTAGGACAGACCGATGAGCTCGGCAGTGCCGCAGTCGAAGACCCATTCAAAGTCAAAAACCTGCATGCGACGATCCTGCACCAGATGGGCATTCATCCGAACAAGCTCACATATTTCTATGGCGGTCTCGACCAGAAGCTTGTCGGCGTCGAAGGCGCGGAACCAATCCAGCAAATCATTTGAGATCTATTTTAAGATCCTATACAAGGAGTGTTCGATGAGCAAACTATCGAGTATTGTACTGACGGGGGTTCTGGGTCTGATGACGATGACGGTCGCTCTTGCCGAGACCGCCGTTGCGCACCGTTTGATCGCCTGCGATCGTGATAAAGTTACGATACTGAGCAAAACGGGCGAGATCGAATGGCAGGTAGATAATCCATTCACTGCGCACGATATTTCCGTTCTTCCAAACGGCAACGTCCTGTTCCCCACGAGCCCTACAACGATCGTGGAGATGAATCCGGCAAAAAAAGTCGTCTGGCAGCATATCGCAAAGCCTAAAGAAGGCTACACCGGCGCGGTAGAAATACACGGCTTCCAGCGGCTTAAAAACGGTTTGACGATGATCGCCGAGACGGGCAATCTACGGATTATCGAGGTCGATAAGGACGACAAAATCGTTCATTCCATTCCGCTCACAGTGAATTCGCCTAATTCGCATCGTGATACACGCCTGGTACGAAAACTCGATAATGGTCACTATCTCGTCTGCCATGAGGGCGACGGAGTGGTGCGCGAATATGATGACACCGGCAAAGTGGTCTGGTCATACAAGCTCGATCTCAATAATCGCGAGGCGACGGACGGGCATGACGGACATGGCACGAACGTGTTCGGCGCCATACGCCTCAAGAATGGCAATACGATGATCGCGGGCGGCAATAACAACCGCGTGATCGAAGTCGATCCGGCGGGAACTACCGTCTGGAGTGTCGACTTCAACGAACTGCCAGGGATTCGTCTCTACTGGGTCACGACACTACAGATGCTTCCCAACGGACACCTGATCATCGGCAATACCCACGCTGGACCCGACAATCCGCAGTTGATCGAGGTGACGCGAGACAAAAAGGTTGTCTGGACTCTCAAGAACCATGAGATTTTCGGAAACGATCTCTGTGCCTCACAGGTTCTGGACGTAAAGGGCAAGGTCATTCGATAGCCTTTCCATCAACAATTCCCGTAGCCAACTATCCTCCGTCGCTCCTTGCGACGGGGGATTTTAGCGTCGATCTGCCACCCATTTAATCGTGTCTACTTGACATCGACTCGGTGAGTTGCTATCCTGTGTATGTGAATGAGATGCAAAACCAACCGAATACCGCACTCCGCCTCGCAGAAAGCACTGAACTGCCGCCGGACATCGTCCAAATGCTGCTCGCCGATAAGAGGAGTGAGAACACGCGTCGCGCCTATCGGCACGACCTGACACATTTTTTTATGAATGTCTTTGGAGCAGAACCGACTCCTTCAAGTATTGCAAACTTCCTGGCTCAATCGACGTCGGAAATGACTGTGCCAATTTTGCGCTATAAGGCGCTGCTTATCGAGAAGGGAAGCAGTGAGGCAACCATCAATCGGCGCATGGCTGCGATCCTGAGTTTGGTGAAGATGGCACGGCGTATCGGAATGACTGACGCTGATCCGCGCGGCAATATCGACTCGGAAAAAGTGGTCTCATACCGCGATACGCGCGGCATTACCCTCAGTCAGGTGCGATCTCTGCTTTTGGTTCCGGATCGTAATACTGTACAGGGCAAGCGCGACTACGCTTTACTGCTTCTGCTGATCGAGAATGCGCTTCGCCGTAATGAGGTCGTCGCGTTATTGGTCTCAGATTTCCGCGCTGAGGAACGAAGTCTGCTGATCGCGGGCAAAGGTATGGGCAGTCAGAAAACGCGAATCACCATTTCAACAAATGCATCACTTGCGATTGCAGACTACCTGGCGGTCCGGCAACTGTGTCCGTCTTCCGACACTCCACTATTCACCCGTACGAGAAGCATTGAGAAACCGTATCCTTTAACTGCCGATGGACTTTATAAAATTATCAGCGAACTTGCAAAGAGAGCAGGATTGACTGCGCCGCTCAGCCCGCACCGTCTGCGGCATACGGCGATCACGCTGGCGCTGGATATGGCGGACGGCGATATCCGCAAGGTTCAGCGCCTATCACGTCATGCACGCCTGGAAACCCTGCTGATCTATGATGACAACCGCACCGATTTCCAGGGCGAAATCACCGAGCGCCTGTCTGTATTAGTGGGGCACTCCGAATTGGATCGATAAGAGATATTTCGATGCGTTTGTCGCCTGACGGAATATAAGTATGTGCCAAGAGCAACTTGGAGTGATGAGCTCAGTCTGGGGGATTCACCGTATTCATCTGAAAAGGGTCCAACAATTGGGACCGAAGTCTCTGAAATCTTAGAGAGTGTTAGGCACTTTGGCGGGCAGGCAAGTCGTACTGGAACGTATGTCTACTCGCAAGCCTTACCCCAGTGATGTTACCGACGATGAATGGGCGTTTGTGGCGCCCTACCTTACCTTAATGACCGAAGCCGCTCCG
>JBBQPY010000180.1:0-10691 GCA_038216735.1 Chthonomonadales bacterium | reverse complement strand
ACATAGACAAGTTGCAACGAAAATGGGCCTCTACAATGCCCTGTGCGGCCACTCTGGAAATTTACGTGACTGAAATGTCACCAAAAAATCGGTCATTCGGTTCAAAACGACGCAGACGCTTATTTCGCAATCGGTCTTTATTATAACCTCTCTTCTACGATCCGGCTGCCGTATGCGCTCCAATTATAGATATTATCGCGAAAACTATTTCAACTACTCAGGCAGGTGTGCGTCTAACAGCCAGAGTGAGCGCAAAGTAACTAAAGCGCAAAAGAGCATTTTCTTGTATACTATCCGCAGTAACAGTGCCTCAAAACAAGCAAAAATGGAGACTAAAATGGTTCGAATGGATTATAAAATGCCCCTCTCGCTGACCCGCTTGCTGCCATTCGTTCTCCTCGGATCATCGGTGGGATTTACAGGACTATCTGCCCTGCCTGCCACCGCTGCCCCACCCGATCCGGCGATGGCACAGGCGAAGCAGTCAGTCGTCAAAGGGCTGAACTATCTGAAGCGCATTCAGGAGAAGGACGGTTCCTGGAGCGAGTATCCGGCGATCACTGCGCTTGCCACTGCCGCCTTCCTTCGCAACGGACGCACCGAGTCTAAAAACCCGGAAGTCGCCAGTGCGATTCAGTACATTTTGCGCTCCGCCAAGCCGAGCGGTGCGATTTTCAGCGATGCCAATCCAGCAACCGCACTGCCAAACTATAACACCTGCCTGTGTCTGATGGCGCTTAGCCTGACGCACAACCCGGCTTATAAGCCGATCATCCAGAAAGCGCAGAAATATCTGGAGATCTCGCAGTTCGATGAGGGCGAAGGCGTGAGCGCAGGCGACCCGATGTACGGCGGCATCGGTTATGGCTCGAAACCAGATCGTCCCGATCTATCGAACCTTCAGATGGCGCTCGAATCGCTCAAAGACAGCGGCGAACCAGGGAACGCGCCGATATGGAAGAAAGCGATCGTGTTTTTACAGCGTGTCCAGAACCGGAAAGAGAGCAATGATCAGGCGTGGGCGAAAGAGGGACCAGACGACGGCGGCTTCATCTACGATAGCAAAGGGCGTACGGAAAACAAGAGCGGCGGCGCGTATGCGTCGATGGGAACGATGTCCTATGCGGGGTTGAAAAGCTACCTCTATTGCGGAGTCAGCAAAAGTGACCCGCGTGCGCAGTCCGCCTGGAGCTGGATTCGCGGACACTATTCCGTTACCGAAAACCCCGGCATGGGCGACACGTCCCTTTACTATTACTATCACACGATGGCAAAAACGCTCAATGTCTACGGGCAGAAAGTCGTCAAAGATAGCAAGGGCAGCAGCCACGACTGGGCAAAAGAGCTCGCAGCACAGATCGTCGGACAGCAGAAACCGGACGGCGCCTGGTTTAATACGAACGCCCGGTTCCGCGAAAACGAACCTGCGCTCGTCACGAGTTACACGCTGATCGCGCTTTCGTACTGTGTTAAGTGAAGAGGCGAGTGAGCCCGTTGGAAGCGGCGGATGGAACTGCACCCCTGCTCTGAAACGAATTAAGTAGTGACAACGGAGTAAATTCCATTGCTCTACACGGGTGTGGCAAGGGGACTTCAACGAATAGGCTCCCGAGTATAGATAGGGGCACTGCTTGCTGCGCCCTCTTGAATCAGGAAGGTACAACTTTACGGACCCAGCATGTCTATTGAACACAGGCAGATACATGAGGGCAGTTTCGAACAGGCAGCCAATTGCTTTATAAAGACGGGTGTGTCCACCCTTAGTTATCAGGATGTGCCAGTAACAAATGCGTCTACTTCGTCAGTCTAATGACCAGCGTGTGCTTCTTCAAACTGCCGATGCACTCGGAACCGGTGGAGAGGCGCGCATCTATGCTCTCCCGGAAAATCGCAGCCTCGCGGCGAAAATCTATCACGATCCGACCCAAACGCAGGCGCGGAAACTCGCCGTGATGATCGCGAATCCGCCAGACGACCCGATGTCTGCGCAGGGACACATTTCGATCGCCTGGCCGCTCGATGTCGTACGCACGATGTATAATCGTCAGCAGTTCGTGGGGTTCCTGATGCCCCGCGTCTCCGGGATACGCCCTCTTTTCAACGTCTACAATCCCGTTACTCGCCGTCAGGAACTTCCGCTTTTCACCTACCAGTACCTGCACCGTGCCGGTAGAAACGTGGCGTCCGCGCTGCGCGCGCTGCATGGACGCGGCTATATTATCGGTGACGTCAACGAGTCGAACATTCTCGTTACGGATACCGCGCTCGTCACTCTCGTCGATACCGACTCCTTTCAGGTGCGTGATCCGCAGAGCGGAATCGTCTATCGATGCCCGGTCGGCAAGCCGGAATTTACGCCTCCCGAGCTGCAGAACCAGAACTTCCGGCTGGTGGACCGTCAATTCGAGAGCGATCGATTCGGGCTGGCGGTGCTGCTGTTCCAGCTGCTAATGGAGGGCACGCACCCGTTTTCGGGCACGTATCAAGGCGCGGACGATCCCCCGCCTTATGAGACGCGCATAGCGAGCGGGCACTATACTTATGGCACAAAGCCGACTCCCTATCAGCCGATGCCGCTCGCGCCGCCGATAGAAATCCTGCACCCGACTCTGCGTCGTCTCTTTGTGCGTTGTTTTGAGACAGGACATAGCGATCCTTCGGCACGGCCTGACGCGCAGACATGGGCGTCTGCACTGACTGAAGCCGAGGAGGCGCTCGTCACCTGCGAAATCAATGCGCAGCATCGCTTCGGAAGTCACCTTTCTGCCTGCCCCTGGTGTGCACGTCGCGAGCGCCTGGGCGGGCGCGATCCCTTTCCGCTTCAATCAGAAACGCCTTACAAACGCAGGGCGCGCACTCTGCCGCGACGCGTCCGGCAGCATGCGGTTCACCGAGCAACTCTAAATGCTGGCGCTGCGGTTACGGTCGTCGCGGGCGGTTCTGGCGCTGCCCCCGCTGGGTATGCTGGTTCAGGCGCCGGACAGCTGCCGTACGCAGCAAATCTTCCACAGTGGCCGCTCGCGCCATCCGCACTCCCGGTATTTTCCGGTTCGGGCTCAGGGGGTGGAGCCATTGCTCCTACCCCAATCGCCTTTCCGACTGCACCCGCCTATCATGCCTGGACATGGGTCGCAGCATCGTTCGCGCTCACGGCGCTGATGCTTCCGGGTTTTCGGTTCGTTGCGGGCTTGATTACTGTGCTATGCGCTGTACTCGGCTGGCGAGGCGCAACAGTGGGTCGCTGGCTGGCAGCCACCTCGGGTGTAATCGGCGGACTCGTCTCTAGTCTCGTACTTCTCGCCTCGATCGGAAGAGCGGTCGTACCCGTCAGCGTTCGAACGCTGTTCGAGCAGGGCGCGGTACGTTCGATCTCCTTTTCGCCCGACAGCCGCACGATCGCGCTGGCGACCGAACGCAACGAAGACCAGCGGCTGATCGCTGGAGAAGTCGCGCTCTTCGATACACAGTCTGGCACGATCGAACACACGTTCGTCTTCAACGGAGATGCGGCGTCGGTCGCCTTTTCCCCCGACGGAAGGCAGCTTGCGGCGGGCAGCGGTGCATTGATGGAGCCTGGCACCGTCAAGCTCTGGAACACTCGAAACTGGAATCTACGTCGCGAACTCACAGGATTCCGCAGCGATGTCGAAGCTGTCGCCTTTTCGCCCGACAGCCGCCTGATCGCGACCGGAACGCGTGACCAGAAGGTGCAGGTGTGGGACGCGCAGACAGGATCAATACAGCGTATATTCGGCGGGCAGGGCGAGGTCTATTCGCTCGCGTTTTCGCCGGATGGAAACCTGCTTGCGGCAGGCAGCGGGTCGTCTGGATCGGGTGAACCAGGGCACATTTCGGTGTGGGATATGCGGACTGCCGCGCTGAGATGGACGCAGAAAGGGCATGGCGAGCGAACACTTTCGGTCGCCTTTTCGCCCGACGGAGCGCAGGTCGGCAGCGCAGGCAACGACAACACGGTGCGTCTCTGGAACGCGCAAAGCGGCGTTCTGAACACATCATTGGAGGCGCATGGCGTACTGGCAGTGTGCGCAGTCGCCTTTTCCCCCGATGGCAATATGCTCGCCTGCGGCGGCAACGACGGCCATGCGCGGCTATGGGATTTATCGAAACGCGAAATCATCCGCACTTTCGAACTTCAAAATGATACCGTGCAGTCAGTCGCCTTCTCTCCCGACGGCAAACTGCTCGCCAGCGGCTCCCGCGACGGCTCCGTCAACCTCTACCGCCTCCACTAAACTTTTTACCTGTGTGTTTCCTCTTTCGGGTCGCTGCTTTCAGTTTTCCAGATAGCGCTACTATTTCGGAACCTTGAATTTTTCTGAACTTTGATTTAGGTGATTGAAATGATGAGGAGATGATTACCATCGCGCTCATCTCGCACCCTCTGCAATCGCCCGACCGAACTTCAGACAGAAATGCCATTGCGAATTGGTAATCATGCATTCCATCACTCAAATCATTCAGTCTGATCATCAAAATCAAGATTCAGACAACTTTGGAGGATTGAAAATGGGCAGCAGTTATGACAGCATCACTGTGAAAGGACCAGAACAGGCGCAGATCGCCGCTTTCCTCGAAGCAATGGGACAGTCAGCCTTTCTCACGCCGACGCGCGATAGTGTCACCGTCGTCGCGTGCCGCGACCTGCAGACCAGTCAGGGCTTTCTAGCACACAGGCTTTCGAAAGAGTTGATATGTACCGTCTGGTGCGTTCTGGTCCACGACAGCGATGTGATGCACTATTCGCTCTATCAGAAGGGCAGCCTCGTGGATGATTTCAATAGCGATCCGGGCTGGGGATGGAGCGACGAGTATATACCGGCACGGGGCGGAAATGCCGAAGCATTGTGCGCGGCATTTGGGGCGAATGATACAGAGACAATCGAAAAAGCGCGTAAACTGCTGACGGTACCGAAATCTCCCACTACCGTGGCGGGGTTCGATACGGACTGGGAGGCACGAGGCGGCTATGCATTCGCAGAGCAGCGTCATGCCGATTTGGTTACAGCGCTCGGCTTGCCGGAACTGCCCTATGATGCAGAATATGGAGACTTCGAAACCGGTATACTGAGCGTCGGCTTTTCATCGGAGGAGTTGGCACATGTCGCAGGCAAACCGGAGCGTCCCTATCGACAGTATATTGTCGTTGCCGTGCCGGAGGATATGGATGCCTACGACGTGTTCGAGCAGATCGTAGAGCAGTCCAATCCAGATTTCGCATACAAACTGGGAGCGCGTACGGAAGTGCGGAACAAGCTTCAGAGTCTTGTGCCGGAAGCGGATTTCTCGGATAGGAAGTATGGATGGTTCGAGGGGGAAGGCTATGCTCTCGAGTTCGATTTCGGCTCTCTCGAAATCGCGACTCATCTAATACTGCTGATCTATGATGATTACGAATCGGGTTTGCCGATCTTCGAGCGCATTTGTATAAGTACGGGTTGGCGGGCAATGCCTATCAATGGCGATTGGCTTGAGTTCGGATAGAGCTTACTTTGCGAGCAGGAGTGGAGCGAGTTCTTCCGGGGGAAGGAACCCGAGAATGCGTGATGTGGCGGCGCTATCGGGGCGAGTGACCACAGTGAGGGGGAACTCCGTCACGAAATACTGCTTGCAGACCGCTTCATCAACGTCGCTGTCGAGGCGCACACACACATAGCGGCGAGACAGTTCGGCGATTTTGGGATCCGTGAATGTCTCGGCGTCGAGCTTTGCACACCAGCCGCAGCCGGGCGTGTGGAAACTGAGCAACAGCGGCTTATGCGTGCGCTTAGCTTCCTGTAGTCCCGTTTGATAGTCGGCAGCCCAGGCGATGCCGCCTCCCGTTCGCCCGCCGCGCACTGCGCCCAGCACACCAACGCAAATCAGCGCGAGAGCGGGCAGCAGCCAGCCAACCAGTCTGGTTTTTGTCATAGAATGTGAGGTTACGCGCATCCGATACCTACTTTTGCAATACCGAGCTTCGGCGAAATACTGAAAGCAGTAATAATGAGAATAGAGGGGACTGATGTTCAATCGACCACCTCTCTATTCTACCTCAGTAACACCGTCTCATGCGTTCTACTCCGTTTTGACGGCGATGTTCCCGCTGCTCGTTTTGATTTTGATCGGGACTGTTCCGGTTCCGAGTTTCGCCGAAGCGCTCTTCATCAGGACATTCTGATCGGTCTGCTCCGTCATGCCAGGCAGCTCAATGCTGCCGCTGACGGTCTCGGTGGCGACATTCGCCGACGTTGCCGCAGGCAGCGACAACTCCACATTTCCTGATACCGTCTCGAACGCCGATTCTGTCGCGAGAGGCAAATGAGAGGAGGCGTTGACGATTATATTCCCGCTCGAGGAGTTCGCATCGACCTGCGTCACATCCCCATCGTACACGATCTCGCCGCTAACCGTCTTCATCGCCGCTTTGAGGCTCGACTGGGAGGCAGTGATTTCACTGGCGGCAATCGACCCACTCGATGATTCAAGGGCAATGCTGCTCGCGTGCGCCTTCTCGAGATGAATGCTGCCGCTCACGGTTTTCGCTTTCACTGCGCCCGCGACATCATTGAGCGTAACGTCCCCACTGGAACTTTCCGCAGTAACACTGGCTATGCCGCTCGCCTCGCTGACCTGTATCGCGCCGCTGATACTGGTCGCTGCAATCACCCCCTCGACATCGGCAAGCGCGATACTGCCGCTCGCGGTCGATGCATCCACGCCGCCAGCCATACGATCGACATGGATATCCGCGCTGACGTTTTTCAGTTCCAGCGCAATCCGCTTCGGCGCAACGATCTTATAAACGACGTAGCCGCTGACTTTGCTGGCTTCCAGACTGTGATCGAGCGCGGATTTGATGACGAGTTTATCGCCCTGGAGCGCGGCTCTCACAGATACTTTGCTGAGAAAGGGCTTGAGATCGACATCCAGTTTACTGCCTGTCACGACTTTCGTCGCCGTAATCTGGATGTGGTCGACGCCCTCTACTGCCGCTTCGACCGTGATATCGCCCGCATCTCCATCAATTTTGATGCCATTCACACGGTCGGCGGCAAACGTCTTGCCGACGGTCTCTGTCGCTCGATTCGCGTCGTCAGAAGTGATCTTGATGCTGACATTGCTGCCGTCGGCGTTGATCGAGATGTTCGCGCTGGTCTGCGTCAGCCTGGCGTTCGGGGGACCAGTTCTGCATCCCATTACGCTGGCTAATCCAAAGCCTGCGCCAATCAGCAAAGCTCCGCGCCACGTTCCAACCCGACACGAGTTAGTCACTATTCCGTTGGTTCGCATTGCAATTCTCCTCACTCCTTATCGATTCATGTCGAATACAGCAAACCTAAGACGAGGTCTTTGCTGTCGTCCAAGTTGCATAAATTGCGTTTACGAAGAGTTGATCGGAAATGCCTCTCGAACCAATTGGTCAACCATCGCCAACAACGGATGTTTTTGCTTTTAGCGGGCATTTGCCAGCATAACCGCTTCTAACCTACGTGAGGCGAAAATTACAGGCGAGGAGTGCGGGCGAGCCAGCGGACTTCGCCGCGCATTCGCGCCGTCAGCCAGTTCGGATCTACGCCGAAGCCGGAAACCAATGCGGCTCCCAGACCCATCAGCGCAAGCCCGAACTCGATGAACATTCCCATTACGCCGAGCCCGGTACTGATTCCGCCGAGTAGTACGTTGATCAGAAAGAAGCCGACCATTCCGATCGCGATATGCGTGTAGACGCTGCCGCTGCCACGACCGAACCGCCGCGAAAACCACAAGCCCACATGGTGCATTCCGCAGACCCAGCCAAATGCCAGCACAGCGATACCCGCTGTCGCGACACCCGCGCCGATCGGAAGCCAGATGACCCGCAACGGTGACGCCATCAGGACATAGTTGAACCCGAGCAGGAACAGCATTCCCAGCACACCGATACTGCCAAACGCGAGGCAGCGACCTGGCTCAAGCGAGACCGTTTCGCTCGTATGCAGGGTGGCGCGAGGCGCAATAATCAGCGCGATCAGCGCACTCATCAGCCCCACAAACAGCAGTGCGAACTGCCCTCCGGACCAACTCTGCTGCTCTTTCACTGCTCCATCTGCATCAGGCAGCGCGCCGATATTCGAAACGCCAGAGAATGTGGCGCTGAGGGCAGGAGCGAGTGCGCCGTTCTGCTTGATCACCTTGACCTCACCGCCCGCCCGATTCTCGACGCTGCCGCCGATGACGGTCAGGTAGTTGCCGACACGTGCGGTCGGCTCGATGATCACGCGGCAGTTGACCGCCAGCATATCGTGCTCGACACGTCCGGCCAGCCGTACCGCTTTGTCGCGCACGACGACATTGTCGATCGTCTGATCAGCAAAGAGTGTGTAGCTGTCTTCGGACGCAGGCTTCGACTCAGCGGTTGTCGATTCGTGGTGGGGACTGCTTATCGCGGGTTTCCCATCGATACGACCATTGATTTCCTGACCGGCGGCGGTCGGCTCGACGGGCTTATCCTGCGCCGGAGCAGGCTGCACATTCAGCGCGACGAGCGATAGCAGAGCTATAAAGGCGGTAATTAATCGCTGCATACGTTATCAGTCTCCATTGAAGTCCCGCCACAGAATTGCTGGACTTTTTGTATAAATCCTAGAACACCTCATTAAAAAATGGCAGCTTGGGTCTCAGATTGAATTTCCGAGCAGAGACAATCGCTGAAGAATTGCTGGCAGCAAAAGCGCTTTTAATAAGGTTCCCTTCGCCTGCATTGGAGCGAAGGGAACGAAGTACGGTCGCAAATGCCTAATAGCCGCGTGTGCGTTCGCGCTGCTGACGTGTCATCATATAGTAGTAGGCGACCGCGCAAATCGCGATGTCGAATACCAGACCGCGTACCGCCATGGCGCCGAGAGACTGGTAGGTTTCGCTCAGCATTCCGTTCGCCTGTGACAGCGTGGATACGACGAGCCCGATGATCCAGGCGAGCACAGGGACCTTCTGAAGCAGTACGTTCATCTGTTCGAGCCAGACGCTTGCCGTCGCAACGTTCGCGCCGAGCATCTGCCGTCCCCACGCAGTCGAGAGGAAATAGGCGAGAATCCCGGAAAGAATGCCGCCCGCCGTGAGCCGCTCCCAGAAATGGGTGCGCTCCTGCACGATCGTAGCGTTCTCATGCGTCGAGTAGGTGCCCGATGTCGAAGCCGTTCTGGTCGTCGATTTACCGGTACGCGCTGTCGAAACTCTTTCGAGCGCATCGAGCGCTTGCGGTATCGACTGATTTTCGGAACCGACGACCGCGCTGTCGATCGACAATGCCTGAATCTGGATACGCGCCATGATCAGCGCGGAGAAATCCTGCGGCATATCGGCGGGCGGCAGTGCTTCCATCAAGGCGACAACGCGCTGCATATCATCGAAATGCTGAGCGCAGTCCGGGCAGATGGTGAGGTGACCGTAGATTGCGGCCGCCATCTCAGGGCGCACGGAGCCGTCGTTTTCCAGCAAGGGCGGCAGCATGACTCGGACGCGGACGCAAAGCGTTGCCTGCGAACTGTCGTTCAGGCCGCCCGTCTGTAGATTATAGTCGGGCTGTGATACATAATCTCCCCAGTTATTCTCTCCCGGGGGGTTGTTTTCGAATCTATTTTCCATCCGTTTCCACTTCCAGTACCGAACGCAGCCGTTCGCGCAGCATCTCCCTGGCTCGGAAGAGGTGCGTTTTGACCGTACCGGTCGGCATATTTAAGGCGTTAGCTATTTCTTCAACGCTCATGTCCTGCAAATGTCTCATTACGACGACGACGCGGTAGCGTTCAGGCAGATTGAGGATTGCGCGCTGCACAACCTCCTGCACGGCGCCTCGCACCGCCGCATCTTCCGGTCCCGAGGTACGGGCATCGGCGGCGGGTTCGCGCCCCTCCTCCAATTCCACATCCAGCGAGAGGGCGCTTTTGGCTTTGCGCGATCGGAGATGGTCGATACACAGGTTCGAGGCGATCTTGTATAGCCAGGTCAGGAAACTCGCATCCTGACGGAACGAGGCTAACGCGCTGTAAGCGCGTATGAAGGTCTCCTGTACCAGGTCGCCCGAGTCTTCTGCATTGCCGAGCATGCGGTAGGCGAGGTTATACACCTGCCGCTGATAGCGCAGCACAAGACCATTATACGCAGCCGTGTTGCCGCAAAGCGTCTGCTTTACCAGTTCGGCATCGTTCTGTTCCAACTGAGTGATCGTCCTCGTTTCCCCCTTATTACGAGTACCTTCGATAGGGACTACGACCTCGTTTCCAAACCGGTTTCAAAAAAATCCTCGTCCGGCGAATTTAAGTTGAGACGCAGCGACAAGGTAATGAAGTTCGATAAGGTTCAAGAGGATGTTTAAAGTTAATGTGACTATTCAGCCATGATGCCAGCCCGCGGGCAAAAACTTGGCAGGAGGCGTTTTCTCGCCCATTTAATACGAAGGAGTGGGTTGGGTGAGGTAAATAGTTACAAAATGTAAATAAAATGAGCAAACTCACTTGACCTGTGGATCGCCCTCTTTGATGGTGATGTATCGGTCGGTTGGCAGGTGGGCGTAGGTGTCGGTTCTGCCGCTCGGCCAGCGCACCGACAGCGATTTCGCGCGGCCCTGCCCGAGACCGAAATGCACGCGGGCATCCGAAGCCGACAGGTACGAACCATCGCTGTGACAGTGGCGCAGCAGTGTGCCGGTTTCG
>JBBQPY010000179.1:0-10702 GCA_038216735.1 Chthonomonadales bacterium | reverse complement strand
CTTCGCACGGCAGCGCGATCGAAAGCGTCGGAGCGAGCGGCGTGAAGAGCAGAGTCTGGCTGCCGGAACGCGCTGCCGAAAGGTGATGCGCTACGCCCTGCCGCTCCATCTCTTCCGAAACGCGAATGCCGAACGAGGGATCGATGAAGTTGCGGCCTTCGAAGATCCGTATCGCAGGAAGGTCCAGCTGGCCTTCGCCGATATTCTGAATACCTGGCACATCGGCATTCACGATCAGATGCAGGTTCGGAGCATTACGCTGCAGCCAGACGACACCCTTACGTGCCACATCCATCGCGCACTCCTCCGCCATTACGATCATTGCACCGATAGCTAGATCGTCTAGCGCGCGGACTGCTTCGATGACAGAATAGAGTGTGACGCGCGGATCGAGCGCTTTGCCTTCGATAATGTCGTCGGTAAAAGTAGTCGCTTCCTTGAATGTCCATACGGTGCGGTAGGGGCGGATGTTCTCACCGTCGACAATCAGCCGATCTTCCCCATTGACCTGCTCGACTTTTGCCGTAATCGGAAATGCCTCATTCGAATTTGCCGCCAGATAATCGAAGCCCTGCAGCGTCGCATTTGCGAAAATATCAGGCGTATTGCCCCAGTGACGCGCCAAATAGCCACCGCCTTCGCTCTCCGGCCGCGCCCCATAGATACAACCGCCGACTTCGTCCATATCTGCGACGAACACCGCTTTCAGGGCGGTCGGGGATGCGCCCTCTTTCATGAAAATACAGCAGCCGTCGGGCAGAAAAGTGCATATCCAGCCCGCGCCGAACCGCTCTGTCAACAGATCAATGGCTGGTCCGCATGCTGTGCCCACCGATGGGACTTCGGTCAGCTTCTTGAGAAATTTTAGGTCGATAGTCATGTCGGTAGTCATAAGGATCGTCGCATTTTCCACATTGAGATCAGGGCACGTTTCCACAGGATGAGTATATTTCGACGATAGTTTTGTTGATTGAATTGCCGGTCAGGTACATTATAACCATCGATGGCAGGGTTTACAAGAGGTCGCAAAAAGCAGACACTGGTTCGGCTTATATCTAACGATTTCGGCTTATATCTAACGATTAAGAAAGGCGGACAAAGCATGGATCGCAATGATGTTGAAGCATTACGAGAACGATTGGAAAGCCTACTTCGGCAAGGCATGGATCAGAGAGATCCGGCAGCGACAATTACTGGCATACTACGTCCAGACGGCAAACTCGACGTAACAGTTGTCTCGGAAGTGTTCGAGGGAATGGATGCACTGGAGCGTGAGGCGCTCGTCTGGCCGCTCTTCGCTTCCGTCCCCAAACCCGATCTCGTACGCATGACCTACTGCCTGCTGCTTACTCCAGGCGAAGCACTGCGCAATTTCGCTTCGCGAAACGCTGAGTGATCCCCGCTTTACTATATGCCGTGTTGGGTGCAGGCGCTCAGACTTGTGAGGTCATTTCGGCATCAGTGTCTGGATCAGCAGGATCAGCGACAGCACAATCAACACGGCTGTCGTGACCACCGCGATGATGTTGAATGTCAGGCTATTGGTGTATTTGCCCATCAGCCGTTTGTTGTTGATCAGTTTCAGCATCAACACGAGAATGATCGGCAGCAGTATCCCGCCAACGATGTTGGGCAGTATGATCAGAAATGGCAGGTAGCGGCTGCCAAACAGAACTGTCAGGGCGGAGACGATGATCAGCACGGTGAAGACGCCGATGAATAGTGGCGCTTCCCGAGCGCGGCGTCCGATTCCGGACTCCGAGCCCAGTGCTTCCGTCACAGCGTAGGCAGTCGAAAGAGGCACCGTGATCGCACCGAAACAGGAGGCATTGAACAGCCCGATTGCAAATAGTATGGCGGCGAATTTACCGGCAGCGGGCTTTAGCGCGAGGGCGATCTGACCGGCATCCCCGAATCGATCTGCAACAGCATCCGGTGAAACGTTGACGGCAAACAGCGTCGCACCGCAACAGACGATGATGAAGAAGGCGATGAAGTTGGTGAAGAATGCGCCGAAAAGTACGTCTGTGCGTGTATACCCGTACTGCTCGGCACGGATACCTTTGTCGCGCACGGTAGACTGAATATAGAACTGTCCCCAGGGTGTGATCGTGGTGCCGATAAGCCCGATGATCGTCAGAATATAGGTGCGATCGAGGTGGCTTTTGGCGGGCGCGAAAGTCTGGCGGAGAACGGTTCCCCAGGGCGGATGCGACATGAACGCCGAGGCAATATAGGCGAGATAGATTAGTGACGCGGTCAAAAGAATGCGCTCGACGCGCTTATAGCTGCCCCGGGTTACGAGCAGAAAGACGCCCAATCCGACGAGCGGCACGGCGATCCAGCGTACCCATGAGGGCGCGAATATTTCAATTGCTGCCGTGATGCCTGCAAACTCGGAAACAGTCGTCGCATAATTCGCAATCAGAAGGACTGCCATCGCGAAAACGGTGATTTTGACGCCATACTCTTCGCGGATCAGATCGGCAAGCCCCTTGCCGGTGACCGCGCCCATGCGAGCGCACATCTCCTGGCAGACGCCGAGGCTGATCGTGACGAGCACCAGCACCCAGAGCATTGAGTAGCCGTATTGCGCTCCAGCGAGGGAATAGCCGTAGATGCCGCCCGCATCGTTGTCGGCGTTTGCTGCGATAATGCCCGGACCGAGCAGGGAAAGCAGGATAAAAAATTGGCTGCGGCGAAAGCGGCGCATAGCCGAATTGCTGTTGGATCGATCCAGCATCGCGTTGGAACCTCCTTTCATTTCAATCGGGAATAGTGATAGTTATCGCAATTGAAATGGAGTCGTATGGTGCGGTCCCAACGCTAAATCAGCTGGCGTAGGACCGCGCTATAAGTCACAAATTGTGGTTTTCATCTCTGTATTTTCGATCTAGGTTTCGATCTAATTATCTGGGTTTTGCAGGTGACCAGACGCCCTGTGTATTGTCATCGATCCCCTTGGTAAGATTCAGAGGGTTTGTCAGATCGTTATTGATCACCCAGAGATCGTTCTTGCCATCGGCACGTGTGACCTGATAGAGTATGCGTGAGCCGTCGGGCGACCATCGCGGGAGTTTCGGCATTGCCTCAGCAGTCGCCGGAATGGCACAGGGAAGCACCGGAGAATCCTTACCGCGCATTCCAATGGGCTGAGGCGGTATCTCCATCACGACGATACCTTTGAGCTCCTCTGTTTTCTCACCGGTGCGCCACCACTCCTCGAATGCGATACGTGTGCCATCGGGCGACCAGGCAATATTGCGCGGCATGAAACCGTCCCCAAAATTGACGATCACATGCGTCTGAGTCGCTTTGCCCTTCTCGTCGAAATTCCAGATAGTAATGCCGTTGATGACTCCTGTTTTGCCATCGGGATCCGGCGCAGGACGCTGGGCAAACGCGCTAACGAGACGCTTTCCATCGGGTCCCCAGGCAAAACTCGCTTCGTGACCGGCATCGAGAGACAGTACCTTTTCGGCGCCTGCTGGCAACGCGCGTATGATCCTGTCCCCTCCGACGAGCCCCCCGTAGTCGAGCGGATTGATTTCCGACCCGAGCTCCTGAACGCCCGCGATACCGTGACCGTCCGGCGCGAACTGCGTTGTCAGGAACGGACCAGTCGGATCGACCTCTCCTGCAGCAGCGGGCGAATCGCCAGAGTCGGCGTTTCCAGAGCGCGGCTGCGGGATCACCTGATCGACTTCAGTGCCATTCGGGTTCAGCGTTTTGACTGCGCCCTGTGTGACGAAAGCAAATTTCCTGCCGTCCGGGCTGGCTGTCGGCGAGTCCTTACGACCCGTTCCATACGTGAGTTGCTTCGGTTCGCCCTCGCCAAGCAGGTAGATCTGCATCTTCTGACGGTCGGCGCGGTTCGAGGAATAGAGAAGGCTCTTCCCGTCCGAAGTCCAGCAGGGACCACTCTTATCGGAGGTGTCGTCGGCTTTGGTCAAGGGGAGTAGTTCGGTGCCGTCGGCGCGCATCGAGTAGAGGCGTGTCTTTCCCTCCTTGTCCTGTCTTACGAACGCAATATGATTGCTGGTATCGAATGGAATGCCGGTAACCGTGCCCGTGACACCCAGGTTACTGATATAGTAGTAGAAGCCGATTAGCGCCAGCAGCAGCGCGAGGAAAATAAGCGTGCGCAGTTGTCGCTTCTGTGTTTCACGCTGCCACCAGTCGGGCAGTCCAGTAATATCGGATTTTGATTTTGCCATTGGTTCGCCTGAGGTTCGTGTCCGTATTGCAGACAGTATTGAGAGAATGAAAGTTGCGGTCGGAAGACTACAGTACCAGGAAATCGATTGGACAGCCGGCGCGAAGAAAATCCGAATCCTGCCTGACAATCAGTAGAGGAATCAGATTGGAAAGATATCCGGAGGAACTGCCGCTTCTTGATACGGTGTATCGAAGGCGCTGTGTTCCAGATATATTTTGTCGAACGCGCGAAATCGAGGCAGTGGCGCCCTGGCATTCTCCAAAGACCAGCAGGGTGACTATACGATCTTTCAGTCACTTTTGCCGCGCAGTAAAGCCCCACGGAAGCACAGGTCCGTAGGGCTTTCCGATACACTCAAATCAGGCGCCGACACAAAAATGTAAATTTTATTCCGCGTGTAAGGATTACCGGCTTCATTCTGGCACGGAACACCGCCATATTGTCAAGAGAGCACCGGAATAATCATCCGAATATACTTCGAATCGCGGCAGTCTAGACTTAAAAGGAACAGTCACTATAGCAGTGGACACTGAAAAGTGAGATTCAAAATTAAAAAATCGTTGTAATCGGATGCTTTTTGCGGGTAATCATTAGGTATGAAAAGTCGAGTGAAGGAATCGCCCCAACGGATACTGATTCGCGGTGTAAACTGGCTTGGTGATGCCGTCATGACGATGCCAGCACTATGTCGGTTGCGGGAAATCTATCCGCACGCCTACATTGCTGTGCTTACGCCCGCTAAATTAGCTGATCTCTATCGGTACCAACCAGCTGTCGACGCTGTCATTATAGCTGAACAGGACGAACCCGCTCGCTTAATCGCTGCTCGAATCCGTGTCGAGAAATTCGATACCGCTTTGATCCTGACGAATTCTGCCCGATCGGCACTACCGTTCTGGCTCGCTGCCATCCCGCGCCGAGTGGGATATGGGGGGCGGGGACGCACACTGCTGCTGAGCGATCCTGTCCGGCCCGAGACGAGTTCGATCAAGATTTATCGCCGCTCCGCCGTACAGATCAAACGGCTCTGTGCGATTGCCGACTCAGCGCGTGTGCCGAACGGACCCGAGCGTACCGAGCCGCCGGTTCCGTTCGTACATCATGTCACTCACTATCTGCATCTGGCTGCTGCACTCGGAGCCGACAAAGCAGCGATCGCTCCTCATCTCATTGTACCGGTGGAAGATGTACGGGCTGTCATCAACAAATTCTGCCTGCCCGTTAGTGAACCGCACCAGCCGGTCTTTGGCTTGAATCCGGGAGCAGAGTATGGACTGGCGAAACGCTGGCCTGAAGACCATTATGTCGACATGGCTATCGCTGTCCAAAAGCGAATCGCCTGCCGCTGGATCGTTTTTGGTGGAGCAAGAGATCAGGAACTGGCTGCACGCATTACCGAGGCGATCCAGGCAGCCACTTCTGCGGCGTCGGAATTTGTTTCTAGCTCTGCAGCGCAGTCGACTGTTTGGAATCTTGCGGGCAAGACCAGTCTAACCGACCTTTGTGCGGCTTTGCAAGTCTGTGACGTAGTTGTGGGCAACGACACGGGACCGATGCATGTCGCAGCAGCAGTCGGAACCCGCGTCGTAGCTCCCTTCGGGAGCACGTCACCCGAAATCTCCGCGCCGGGTGTCCCGGGAGGAGTACGCCATTGCATTCTCAGAGGATCGGCACCGTGTGCACCATGTTTTCAACGAGTCTGCCCGATCGACTTTCGATGCATGAAGAGTATTACGATCGCAGAAGTGTCGGAGGCTGTTCTCCAGCTCTACAATGAAGCAATTCGATTATAACGACTGTAACGGGGCAGGCAAAGAATCACCTGATCACAACCAGCGCTACGATGCAACACCGTGACAATCGGCGAAAAACATTTGCAGGGGAACAGCCGCGATCTACTACCCGGCCGATACATGAATCAAACGTAGCGGACCGCGTTCCCTTTCCGCTCGCAGCAGAATGAGGTTAGATGTTCTGCCTACTGCCAGTCCGTGACAACTCACGTAACCTGTGGCGCATTCGTACAATCGCTCCGATGGTGCGACGATTATGTTTAAGAAGTGATTATGCCATCAGTTTGTGAGGCTGATATGCTGGTATTTGGAGGCAGGCATTTGGACTGGGATTGTGATTCGGCATATCTTACACCTATAGCACACCAACCTCGAATCAACATAATCTGCTCGTCAGGCGACCTACAACGCAAAAGGGCCACAGCTTTCGCTGTGACCCTTGAATCACTCTAGAGATCAGGATTTGCTCCATATGTGTAGAGCAAAACTCCCCGTGATGGACTCGAACCATCAACATTTCGGTTAACAGCCGAACGCTCTGCCATTGAGCTAACGGGGAAAATCTGCGCGTGTTTCGAGGACACGCGCAATGCACTAATGATTCCACGCCGGAACCGCTTTTGTCAAGTCGGCATCACCACGAATACACAGCTTGCGTCATAAGGACCAGATATTTCTACCGGCTAAGAGGAGTACTGGGACTTACCAAGTCGATTCTTTGCAACTGGTACGCCGTCCGGAGCGACGAAGTAGTTGTCAATCAGGCGCGTCCGCCCAATGCATACAGCAAGGGCCGCCATCGTTACATTATCGGTAAATGTCTCGACGGGCTGCAATGTTTCTGGCTGCACAAGCGCGACATACTCCACCTGCGCCAGTGGCTCCGACGCAAGTACAGCTTCCATCTCCTGCCGAACCCGCAGCGGATCGTGCGCCCCACCCTTCACCAGTTCGTCGGCGCGTTGCAGGGCACGATAAAGAACGGTCGCTGCCTGCCGCTCTTTATCTGAAAGTTTCGCGTTCCGGGATGACATCGCGAGCCCGTCCGTTTCGCGCACCGTCGGAACCATCGTAATCTCGGCGCTCAGGTTCAGATCTCGCGCCAGACGCTCGATCAGCAGAAACTGTTGATAATCTTTTTGACCGAAATAGGCGCGATCGGGTTGCACGATATTGAGCAGTTTTGTAACGATTGTCGCTACGCCCTGGAAATGCCCTGGACGATGGGTTCCCTCAAGAGTCGCGGAGATTTCCTGAACATCCACGACCGTCTGGTAGCCCGGCGGATAGATTTCGGCAGTATCGGGCGCAAAGAGGGCGTCGACCTCTGCAGCTGCCGCCGATGATAGGTCGCGATTCAAATCCCTTGGATAGGTACTAAAATCCTCGCCCTGCCCGAACTGTGTGGGATTGACGAAAATCGAGGCGACAACCAGATCGCAGTCACCCTTTGCTCGACGGAAAAGCGCGAGGTGTCCCTCGTGCAAAGCTCCCATTGTCGGCACGAAGCCGACACTTTTACCTTCTGCTCGAATGCCGCGCAGGTAGGTGCGCAGCGGACCGATTTGCTGAAACGTTCGCATAACTACTGGCTCTGCTCCTTCGTGGGGAAACTTCCCTTTCGGACTTCGTCGGCATACTCGCGCAACGCGGCTTCGATGAGGCTGCCGACCTCGGCGTATCGTTTGACGTGCTTCAGTGTACGCCCATCCGTATATCCAAGCAGGTCGTGCCAGACCTGTACCTGCCCATCACACCCGGCGCCCGCCCCGATACCGATCGTGGGTATCGCGATAGCTGCCGAAATCTGACCCGCCAGATTGGCGGGTATCGTCTCCAGCACAATGCCGAAAGCGCCTGCCGTTTCAAGCAGACGTGCATCTACGAGCATTCGTTCCGCTGCTTTCTGCTCCGTGCCCTGTACGCGATGCCCGCCAAACCGATTGACCGACTGTGGGGTCAAGCCCAAATGACCCATTACCGGAATCCCTGCCTCCGTTAATCGGCGTACTGTCTCGCCAATCGACTCGCCGCCCTCGATTTTCACGGCATGGGCACCGGCACGCAGCAGCTCGACGGCTCCTCGCATTGCGTCTTCGACGCTGGCCTGATAGCTGCCAAACGGCATATCCGCGATCACAAGAGCGCGTTTAATGCCGCGAGTTACAGCACGGACATGATGCAGCATTTCCTCCAATGTGACCGGAATCACATTTTTATAGCCGAGGACGACCTTGCCGAGTGAGTCCCCGACGAGCACTACGTCGATTCCGGCCCGTTCTGCGAGACGCGCTGACGGATAATCATAAGCGGTCACGACGACGATCCGCTCCCCTGCCGCTTTGCGCATCCTCAGATCGGGCGCGGTAACACGTCGTGAACTGGAAAGAGCATTTTCGACAGTCGATGCGCTCGCACCTTCATTTTCCGATCTCGTATCGTCGATATCAAAACTCCTGCGTTTCTGCTCGCTAATTTTTGTGCCCGGCTGGATGCTATCGGGACGGCTTTGCAAGGCAATCCCGCACCCCGAATATTCCCTGATGAGGCACGGCTGGCAGGGATAAGGGATAGAAGGCACCTTCAGGCTGTTGAGAAACTGCAGTACGTCGTCTGACTGTGACGCCGAATGCATCAATGATCAAAGGCGGAGTGCGGTTCGTCTGGCGTCTCTACGAACGAATCGGCAACTTTCTGCTGCCGCTCCTGCGCTCGCCAATACCGTGTGCAGACCGTCAGAAAATCGCATGCCGGGCAGATTTCGAGCGGTACCGGACGAAGAGATTGCGCTTCCAGATCGAGAATTTCGTCCCCGAGCACGATCAATTCGCGGGCGAACTCCTCGAGCGCATCTCCTGCCAGTTCAGCAGAAGCCTGCTTGCCGGTGCGTAATGCATAGATCGTCGCAAACACTGGGCTGGCGGGATACAGGCGGCTGAGTATCAGCTGATAACAGCTCATTGCCAGGTCATTGGCGACGTCCTCGGGAGACACTTCCGACCGTCCGCTCTTATAATCGATGATCTCAAGCCTGCCATCCGGATGACGATCTATGCGATCCACACGTCCGGAAAGCTTGAAACGCCCCATGTCGCAGGAGATCGTTTTTTCAGTAGCGATCGTCTCTACAAGGGCCTCGACTCGCTCCTGATGCGCCGCATGATATGCCTGAATAATCTGCTGGCCTGCCTCACGATGCTCCTGTTCTTGCTCGACAGTCGCGTAGCCCGTCGATATCCAGCTCTGCTCCAGACCCGTCACCATCTCTTCAGGACTATGGACTGCACCCTGTTCATGAAAGTCCTGCAGCACTTGATGCAGAGTGCTTCCAAAACTAAAGTACGATTGAGCCCGCGAGTAGAATCGTCCAATTTTATCGTGGTAGATATATTTATATTTTACCGCACAGGCGAGGTAGGTATTGAGTTTCGTCGGACTAAGCGTAGGCTTCCGGGGAGCAGCGGGTCGGGAGGCTATGCGGGCGGCAGGCATTGCATCGATCTCCTGCAAGGCGAGGGTGAGCGCGCAAGGATCATCCAAAGGCGACGTACCGTTCGAACACCTATAAAAAACATCGGCGCTGAATCTGTTTATCCGCCAGTCTATCCTGGGGCTGTAGAGATATTGTACCGTATCTGTTCCCCCTCATACTAGGTAGACACGCCATTCGATAGATAATTCCATCAGCGATTTTGTTCGCGTTCGGTATCGCGGAGAAACACACAGAATACCGGCGCGGCAGATGCTGTCACCATTTGACATTACTACCGCACCGGGTATCTTGTGAACTTGCTTGTTTTGATTCTTGCGGTTCGGAATGCCCGGCCGATAGCTCTCTGCCAGCCAAGCCTTCCATTATATAAACGCTACTGCAGCCTTGCTGCAGCGGCACTCGAAGGGGATAAATAGATGCTCGACACACTATTGCGCTAATAAAATCACGCACGTATCAGCTGCATCCACTGGCATTATTCCCTGTTACCCGGCAATAATGACGCTCGCTATCTTACGGGCTTTTGCTGGGCAGAATTCCTTTGGTCCGAATTTTGCAGAATTGCGTCATGCCATTGTGAAGAAATGCCTGTCATTATCGGAAATAGCTAGCATCAATAGCCCTTCTCTTCAACGTTCCAGCCGAACGCTTCGAGCATTAGCTCCGCCGGTATTCGCCGCGAGGCGGCCCGCAGTCGGCACTCTTATTCGTCTGCCTGTGGGTATCGCGTTCTCACGTCCGACATCGCCAGCATTTCGAGCAGCGTATTCAGCTCCTACATTGGCTGCAGCTTTTCGCTGGGAGCGATATTGCGAACCTTCGATCAGAATTTTCTCGATATGTGGCGGGGTGTCGATAGACTGCGTTCTCATAATTGCGATGCTTTCATTTCTTTGAGCGCTATTTCCGATGCTCACTCACGTATCTGTGGTGACATCCGAGTAGAGTTCCGCCATTCCACAGAGCCAGTTGATCGCCGTGTGGCGTTCAATTGTGATTGAAGCACAGCAATCGTACAGTTCGAGCGGCGCTTCTGAGATCGAATATTCTTTCAGAGCTAGTCGTTAGTTTCACGAAGTTTTAGATAATGCGTTTTGGGCGGGTAAACTGAAGGTATGAGCAAACATACTTCCCTTACCCTCACAGCCGACCAACGCGAGCAACTCAATACCATCACGCGCATGGGCCAGCAGAAGG
>JBBQPY010000178.1:0-10704 GCA_038216735.1 Chthonomonadales bacterium | reverse complement strand
GTATTTTGAGCACAGGACTTCAAAGCCAGGCTAAAAGATCTGCAACTTAATAATGAGAATGCCTGGCAGGCTGCTTAGCCTGCCGTGTACCTGAGAAGATTGAGTGTGAACGATTAGCATTAAGTTGCATTTCCCGCATTTTCTAACTAGCACAAGGCCCTATTCATGTTTCGTCTGAACGATTTGTCTGGGAATGTTCTGACTGACACGCTTCAGACGCTGCTCAGCAGCGAGAGAGTTCGATCCGATTCGGTTACTGCTTCCTTTGCGCCTTCAATTTGGCTTTGTATTCGAAGGAGAGGCTGTTGGCGCAGACGGAATTGTGACCGGTGCGGCAGGCGGCATCGGGTCCGGCACGGGAGCCTCGATTTTCGCAAGCTTACGCACACGCTCGAAATCGAAGCCAGCAGGATCGGACTTACGTCCTGGCGGCAGCGCGACCTGCGCATGCGAGACGATGCGGCTGTCCGGCACATAATAGCGTGAACGAACAAAACGGATGATGCCCGCGACAGAGCGAATCTGCGCGTCTGGATAGGGGTCGATGCCGTCGTTCAGGTTGACCATCTCGATACCGACGCTGTAGTCGTTGACCTTTTCGGCGCCCTCGAGCACCGAGACGCCCGCATGCCAGGCTCGCTTCTCGATCGGCACCATTTGCACGACTCGCCCGTTTCGCCCGACGATAAAGTGTGCCGATACCTTCGCTGCGGCTGGCAGAAACGTATCGATCGTGCCCTCCATCGAGTTGACAACAGTCGAATGCAGCACGATGCACGAGACTGTCGTGTTGACCGGGCGATCGTCGTAATTCGGGGAAGGAATGAAATCGTAGGCGAGCGGCATTGGCGGCGGCATTTCTGCTTTGCCGGAGGCTTTACGGACGGAAGTGGCGAGGACGAGCAGGCACAGTGTCGCCGCGAAAATGCCCACGCTCAGCCGAAGCAGCCGAATGATCCGACGTCGAGCAGGAGAACGGCGTTTGCGGTACGTGCGCGGTAAGGACTGTGGTGGGATAGTGTCGCTCATCGATTCCCTCGCTATATTTTGCCTGTAAACTGACCGACGAAAATGACAAAAGGAAAATGATTGTAAAGAAAAACTAATTGTGAAGAATAACTAAATCAAAAACAAAGGAAAAAGTCTGTGAAAAAGCAAACGAGTGATCAGCATATTGACACAGCGCAGTTTTCGGCATCCGAAACGTAAAACCCTTCTCCATGAATGCCGATTTTGCGCTTGTAGGATATGCAAGCATGATCACTCACTGAGAAGTGCGAACAGCTCGCTGCCCCTCTTACTCCGTCCGCTCTTATTATTTTCGGAGGTTTCGATCGAACTACACAGGAAATCTATAGATCGCAGCAATCCTATCGCTATTCTTATCGCTGGCAAGTGCAGCCTCCGGCGAATGTAAGCCGAATGTCCGGGCAAAATCCTGATTCGCTTTCCAAAGCTTTGAGAAGCGAATGAGCATATGAAACCTGACCGCTTCTCTCACCTGTCCACTCGTAAGATCGTTGAGTGAGGATGAAAATGCATAGGAAAGTTATTGGTGCTTTCTCTCCCTCGCTGAAGTGCCCGCAGCGACAGACTTCAGTCCGTTGTATGCATTTAGACCCGATTTTTGCGTATAGTTTGCGTATAGATTGAAAACTTAAAATGACGAACAGTTCCGAAACGAAGTCGAATTCTCGCACTCATATCACGCTTCCGAAGCCGCTCGGCAAACGTGCGCGATTTCTGGCGTTGGGAGCCAATCCCTCGCGTCTGATTGAGGCGGCAGCAGAGAACCATCTGAGCCATTTTACGGTCAAGGCGAGTGAGGTGCATCGGGAGAGCGGTGTGACCTGGCTCGTGTCGCCGAATGAGATCACGATCGCCTTTCCGCACCTGACAAGCGCCACGGCAGATGCGGCGCTCGACGCGATCGTCGCCGAATGCTTTCGCCGCAAGCCGGAGCGCGTCGGTTGCTGGTCGCTCACGCCAACCCGCCCGTATGATCTCGGCGCCCGTCTGGCGGCACGGGGTTTCGAGTGGGGCTGGAAGCCCCACTGGATGGCGCTGAATCTGCACAAGATGAGTGAGGATTTTACGACGCCTGATGGTTTGACGATCGCGATCGATAACGAGGGCGACTGGGATGTGGATGACCTGCCTTATTACAGCCGTCCTTCCAATAAACCATTCACTAAACCATCCGCTGATCCACCGGTCGAACTTCGTGGAGAGCCACGACGAACGTGGCGATTCGGGGCATGGCTGGACGGCAAAATCGTCGGGCAAACCCTACTGCATGTGACGACCGGTGCGCTCGGAGTGGCGGGGATTTATAATGTCGGCGTCGTGCCAGCAGCCCGCAATCGGGGCATCGGTAGGTCGATCACAGCCGCAGCATGCCAGTTTGCAAAAGCGCTGGGCTGCCACTATGCGCTGCTCAATTCCGCCACACATATCTATGATCGCCTCGGTTTCGTATCGCTCGGACACGGACAGAGCTGGTGGATGCACTCAGCGACGCTGGCTGCGCCTCCGCCGACTCCCGTACAGATCGCATTTGCCGAAGCGATCGGGCGCGGCAGTTCGAGTGCCTTGAATGCCCTCGAACCGGCAATGATCCCTGACGATCTCGATGCGCCACTGCCGAATGATATGACGCCGATCGCGCTTGCAATTCATTCACTCAAGCCTGAACGCTCTGCAGAATGGCTCATCGCACGTGGCGCTACGGTCGATTTACTGCATGCCTGGGACCTCGGCTGGCGCGATAGGCTCCCTGCCCTGCTCGCGAAACAGCCTGAGATCGTCGACCGGCGCACGGGCAACTGGCAGATTACGCCCTTACACGAAGCCGCCTATCGAGGCGATATCGAACTGGCAAGAGCGATTTTAGCAGGCTCGCCCGACCTGACAATCAAAGACACGGGGTTTCATTCGACGCCGCTCGGCTGGGCAACCCATTTCGGGCGAACCGAAATCATCGCGCTTATCGAAGCACAATGTAAAAAGTAGAGGCGATTGTCCACTCACCTTACGCGAAGGTGCTAACGGTTCGAAGTCCATCTCTGCGAAGACACGGGACTGAAGTCCTGGTCTGTAGTTGCGAAGTCCGCCTGCGCGGACTGAGACCGGATGCTGCCTAGGTATCACGGTTGCACCGCATCCGAAGGACGGGCTGCATCTCGAGCAGGACGGGCTGTATCTCGAAGCCGAACGTGCCGCCTTTGCCAGACGCATCGGGGGTTCAACCCTGGGCACTGCGTAAGGCGTGTTGAAAAGGTGCCCCGTATCGACCGGTAACTTTCACCATCTCGATGCGTCTAATCATTACCGCGAAGCCGCGTGTCAATAGTGAGCCTATATAGAGTGAGACATTCTGGATATAGCAGGATTTAGAGGAGCGCGTACGATGCAAGAATCGAGTCAATCGCTGCGGCGTAAACTGGCGGCGACGCGGCTTTGGTGGCGGACGGCACATGTACTCAGCGGCATACTTTTCGCGGTCAGCGCGGTCGTCGCGCTCGCACTCATCTGCTACCATTTCGACCGCAGACTGACGCTCTCCGCACACGCCCGCGAACTCTGGCGCACCGGAATTGGCCTGACCGGACTCTTTGCACTGCTGACCGCCTTTCTGCGCCCGATACTGCGTCGCTTATCCGATGCCGCGATCGCCGCCGATGTGGAACGCCGCTATCCCGTGCTGCGTGAACGCCTGCTGACGACCCTCGATCTCGCGCCGGGACTGCACTCGCAAACGCTCGCCGCCGCTTCCGCTGGCGGCTCCACGCCCCCTGCAAAACTCAGCCTTTCCGACACTGTCCGGACGAAAAATCAGGGCGTTTCTATCGACGCCCACGCTGCTTCGTCCGCCGAAACCAACATCGCATTCTCCTCACAATTGACCGCCGCGCTCGTCGAAGAGACACATCGCGCCGCTTCGGATCTCGATTTCCGACGCGCTGTCAATCTGCGTCCGCTGCGAGGCGGACTGTTGACCGCTGCCGCCGTTTTCACACTGCTCGCGCTGCATATCGGCTTTGCTGGAGAGGCGTTCGCAGTCTGGATCAAGCGTATGACGGACCCGCGCGCCGATATCGCGCCCTACGCCCGCACCCGCGTGCAGGTGATCCCCGACGCGCAGCTTCTGCCGGTCGGCGCAGACACCGGCGTAACGGTTCGCACCTGGGGCGATGCGGTCGAGAAGTGTACGCTGCGCGTCCATCAGGACGGCGACGAACCAAATGTTTGGACGACCCTTACGCTCCAGCAGCCCGATACGCATGCCGCTCCTACTGCCGCTGAAAAGGCGCAGGAGCGTACCGCGCCCACCGATCGCACCGCCACTAACATACGCCGCTTTCACGCTCACTTTCGCGATCTCGCGCATGGCATGACGCTGATCGCCTCTGCAAATGACGGACGTTCCAATGAGCGCGTGATTAGTGTCGAGCCGCGCCCGACGCTTTTCAATGTGCGCCAGGTTTTGCGATTTCCCGCCTATATGCACCGCCCCGCGCAGACGATCGCCGACACGACAGGCACGATCGCTGTGCCCGCCGGAACGCAGGTCGAACTCACTGGAATCGCCAACAAGCCGCTCCGTGCCGCCGACTGTACCGGCAAAAATGTCGAGTCGGGCGCGTGGCGCGTCGAGGGCGATAAAGCCTACGGGCAGTTCACGGTCACTCGTGACGGCGCCTATTCGCTTCGCCTGACCGACCGCAATGGCTTCACGAATCTGCATCCGACGCGCAATGACATTCATGCTCAGCCCGACGATAAACCGAACGTCACGATCCAGCGTCCCGCCGCAGACATCGATCTCGTGCCGGATGGCAGCCTGCCGCTCGTCGCACACGCGGACGACGATTATGGCGTCGATACAATGCGACTCGCCTATGAGAAGACCCACGAAGATACGTCCAAAGCGAGTGGCACGACGATGAAATTGGCTTCAGGCGCGTTCGGGCTTCCCGGTCCCGACGGCACACCAAAAGCCGATGTACGTGTGCGCTGGAATATCGGCAGCGCGAATCCGCACCCTGGTGACACCCTACGCTACGAAGTCGATGCCCTCGATAACGACACGCTCGACGGCCCGCACCTCGGTCGATCCGTCGCCTATCATATCCATATCGTCAGCCTTCCTGAGATGCAGCGGCGGCTGAAAGATCAACTTGACGAAGAGCAGCGCGCGCTCAGTCAACTGCGAACCCGCCAGATAGAGGCGCAGAAGCAGCTGCAGACGGCGCGGCAGAAGCCCGATACGGCGGCGCTTGCGAAGGCGCAGGAGGCACAGCGCTCGGTCGCACAGGAGACGAAATCGGTGTCCGAACGGATGCAGCAGCTCAGCAATCAGCTCGAAAACAACAATCTCGCGACACCTTCGGAACTGGCACGCCGCACCGACGCACAGAAGACTCTCGAGAACTCCGCGCAGCAGAAAATGACTCCGGCGGCAGATAAGGTGCAGCAGGCGCAGAGCGCGAAAGCGAACAGCGCGGCACGGCGTGATCCGCTCGCAGCGGCGGATAAGCAGGAAGCGCAGGCGAAACGCGACATCGAAGCGGCACAGCAGATGTTGGCGCGTGCCGCTACGCCCGAAGAGCTCGCCAAAGAGACCGCACGGCTCGCACAGGAGCAGCAGCGACTCGCCGACAGCGCTCGCTCGCTCGCCGATGATATCAAAGCAGGACGTAAAGACAATCCGAACAAACCGCTGACTGAAGACCAGAAGTCGAGTCTGGCGATGGAACGTCAACAGCAGCAGCAGACCAGCGAAGACACGAAGAAACTGCAAAGCCAGCTCGATAAAGCAGCGCAGAACGCCCGTGATCGCGGAGAGAATGCGCAGGCGGACGCAATGAAAAAAGCCGCTGAACAACTGAAAAAAGGCGAAGCGGCGAGTAACCAGAAGCAGGCGCAATCGAATCTCGATAAAAATAGCCCGCAGCAAGCTGCTCCTGCGCAGGACAAAGCCGCGAGCGCCCTGCAAAAAGCGGCGGACGAGGCGAGTAAGGCGGCGCCGGAGGCTGCGAACCAGACGCCCAAAGACGTCGCCGATCAGTTGGAGCAGACTGCAAAACAGCTGCAGGAACTTGCGAAGCAGCAGAAAGACATCGCCAGTCAGGTCGCCAAGAGCCCAAACGCCGAGCAGAGCAAAAGTCTGGCGCAGCAGGAAAAAGCGCTGCAGCAGGAGGCACAGAAGGCTCAGCAGGGTTTACAGTCTTCGAAAAGCGCCGAGCAGAGTCTGCAAAAAGCCCAGCAGAGTCTAAGCCAGTCACAGCAGCAACTCAGCCAGAACAGCCCCCAGTCCGCGAAATCGCCGTCGCAGTCCGCCGCACAGCAGTTGGAGAAGGCGGCGCAGCAGGCGAAAAAATCCGCCCAGCAGCTGCGACAGCAGCAGGCGGCGCAGGAGATGCAGGAGAAGGTCGAGCGATTGGCGCAGGTAGAGCACGCGCTGCAGAGCGCGACGCAGCGACTCGATGCCTCACGTCAGAAAGGCACGATGTCGGGCGCGGAAGTCAAGGAGCGGCGGCAGGTCGCGCAGCGTCAGGAGCAGAACGAGCAGGAGGCGCGTCAGTTGGCGCAGAAGTTCCCATCTCCAGCATTCCAGAAGGCGCTGGAGATGGCGGCAGGGCAGATGCAGCCCGCCACGAAAAACCTGAATCAGGATGAGCCGAATACGTCCAAAGAGACACAGCAGGCGCAGAACCGTTCCGCGCAGACGCTCGACACGGTCGCGCAGGCACTGAAACAGCAGGCACAGGGCGGCAAACAGGACAGTAAGCCACAGGATGGCAAGCCGCAGGATAGTCAGCAGCAGGAGGGCTCGCCCCAGCAGAAACAGGCGGCAGAGGCGCTCGGCGAAATGATGCTCGGGCAGGGATTGCAGAAGCAGTTGCGGCAGGACACGGGAGCGCTCGATCAGCAGCGCAATCGCAACGAACAGCAGCCGCTTACACCGCAGCAGAAGCGTGAAGCTCAGCAGCTTGCCGACGGACAGCGCACCGCGCGCGACATCACCGATCACGCCGCCGATAGTCTCGCCGAGAACGCTCCGGAGGCCGCACAGCAGGCGCATGAGGCGGGTAAAAATATGGGTCAGGCGCAGCAGCAACTCGGTCAGCAGCGCACCGGTCAGCCGACGCAGTCACAGCAGGATCAGGCGATCCAGAAGCTCGATCGTGCCGTGCAGCAGGCTCAGCAGGCGCTCCAACAGCAGCAGCAGCAGCAACAGGCTCAACAGCAGGGCCAGCAGGGTGCCCCTCAGCCCGGTCAGAAAAAGGGCGGACAGCCTAAGCAGGCGATCGCGCGGATGCCGGGACTGCAGCGCGGCGAACTGTCCGCGCCGATGTCGAAGGCGGGCAAAGGCTTTGGCGGACTGCCCCCTCGCGCACAGCGGGTACTGCGTGAAGGGCAGCAGGAGCGGGTTCCGGCGGAGTATCAGGACCTCGTCAGTCGCTACTACAAGAGCCTTGCCGAGAAGAAACGATAGCGAGCCCTCATCTCAACCCCCCTGCCTTCCATTCGTTCATCTCATTGTGAGGGGCGAATGCCTGCTGTCCGCGCATTTGCTCACTGAGAATCAGGGGCATTTGGCGTGAGGCGTCAGAAAACGAATAAACTTATGGTCATCAAAAAGACAGCCCTTTCGTGCACAATAGTGGGTGTATTGTCGATGCTTGGTGCCCAGCTGGCAATCTCGCCGGTTCTGGCACAGACCGGAAAAAAGACGACGAAGCGGGCAGTCGGCTCGTCATGGGACGTCGAAGCGCGGGAGTATCTGGGTACGCCACAGTCGGAAGCGGCGGTCGATCATGGTCTCGCCTACCTCGCCGCGCATCAGTCTCCGGACGGACACTGGGTCAGCGGCAACTTCCGGTCGGAAGTCGCGATCACGGGACTTTGCCTGATGGCGTATCTGGCGACGGGACATCAGCCGGGGCGGGGACGGTACGGGTTGGCGCTCAATGAAGCGGTAGATTATCTTGCCAGCAACGTGCGTATGGATGGGCAGTTCGCTCAGCCGGGACTGATACGCTCCGTCTCTGAAGGGCACCCGATGTACGGACACGGATTTGCCCTTCTCGCTCTCGCGGAAGTCTATGGTATGACGCGCCGGCGTGATCTCCGACCGAAACTCCAGGCAGCAATCAAACTGATCGAGGATACGCAGTCGCGTAATGGGCGCCCGTTTAGCGACGGCGGCTGGCGGTATCAGCCGGTGCCGGACGACGCCGATCTCTCGGTCACGGTCGTTCAGGTGCTGGCGCTCCGTGCCTGCCGCAACGCCGGTCTGCAGGTTTCACAAGCGGTTATCGACCGCGCGATCGCCTATATGGAGCGTATGGCAAACGCGGACGGCGGTTTCAGTTATCAGCTCGGGCAGAACCAATCGGATCCTGCGCGCGCGGGCGCGGGCTTCCTTTCGCTGGTGATGGCGGGGCTGCGCGACACACCGAAATGCGAGGCAGCGATTCAGTATCTCGTTAAGCATCCCCTCGGCGGCGACAGTGAGTGGCAGTACCGTGACCACTACCACTATGCGATCTACTATGTGACGCAGGCGATGTATCAGGCGGGCGGCGCCTACTGGAAGCAGTGGTATCCCGTGATGCGCGACCGGCTGGTGCGCACCCAGGACAGCGACGGAAGCTGGTCTCGCGGCGAAAATAATTCGGAAGCCGGAGTGGAATACGCGACCGCAATGAGCGTTCTCGTGCTGCAAGTTCCGGCGGGGCTTTTGCCGATCTATCAGAAATAGTAACTATGACATAGGACAGCGATAAGGCATTTCCTTCACCCTTCTCCCCAGAAGCTTCAGGAAGAGGGGGCCGGGGGTGAGAGTGAATAGTCCACCGGAGTTTTCAACTTCTGGATAACCGATAAGCACATTCGAATTTAGAGGGAGCATCCGAATTGAGCGATACAAATACATCGACGGCAGCCATCGATGCTGTCATCCCGGAACTCGTCGATCACGCTCTTCCGCCATGTGCGTTCGTATTGTTTGGGGCGACGGGCGACCTGACACGACGCAAAATCATTCCCGCGCTCTTCAGCCTTGCCCTGCAGGATTTGCTGCCGAAGAAGTTCGTGATCGTCGCCTTTGCGCGCCGCGATAAGAACGACGACAGCTTTCGAGCCGATCTGAAAGCAGCGGTGAAGGAGTTTGCGCCGAAGCTGCCCACCGACGGCAAAGAGTGGGAGGAGTTCGCGCAGCGCGTCACCTACCTGCGCTCGAACCTCGACGACGAAGCGGGCTATCATCGTCTCGCTGACCGCCTGATGGAACTCGATAAACAGCACGATCTCGACGGCAACCACCTCTTCTACCTTGCTACCCCACCCGAAAACTTCAGCGAAATCATAGCCGGTCTCGGGAAAGCGGATTTGAGTAAGCCGCGCCGTGAGGGTGGCTGGTCACGCATCATCGTCGAGAAGCCGTTCGGCTACGACCTCGGAACAGCGCATGCGCTCAACGCCGAACTCGGCAGCGTCTTTGGCGAGGACCAGGTCTTCCGCATCGATCACTACCTTGGCAAAGAGACCGTTCAGAACATCCTCGTGCTCCGCTTTGCCAACCGTATCTTCGAGCCGCTCTTCAACAGTCGCTACGTCGACAATGTGCAGATCACGGTCGCCGAAACGCTCGGCGTCGAGGGCCGTGGCAACTACTTCGAACAGTCCGGCATTACGCGCGACATCGTTCAGAACCATGCCCTGCAGGTGCTGACGCTGATTGCGATGGAGCCGCCTGCCGCGATTTCAGCCGACGCGATACGCGATGAGAAAGTCAAAGTGCTGCGCTCGATACGCCCGTTTTCGCTCGAAGATGTCGCAAGACATACGGTGCGCGGGCAGTATGGACCTGGCACGATCGACGGCAAACCGGTTCCTGGCTATCGCGAAGAGGAGGGCGTCGATCCGCACTCAGTGACCGATACCTACGCGGCTTTCCGGTTCGCGATCGAGAACTGGCGCTGGTCGGGCGTGCCATTCTATGTGCAGGCGGGCAAGCGAATGCCGAAGCGCGTGACTGAGGTCCAGATACAGTTCAAGCCAGTGCCGGACGTGCTCTTCGCCCGCCTCCCGCATGCCGACATTCGCCCGAACCGGCTGACACTGCGTATTCAGCCCGATGAAGGGGCATCGATGGAGATCAGCAGCAAAATCCCCGGACCGGAAATGCGCGTCCAGCCGATCCAGATGAACTTCCAGTATGGCTCGTCGTTCGATGTTCCGATCCATGATGCGTATGAGCGGCTGATACTCGATGCGATCCGTGGCGACGCCTCGCTTTTTGCCCGCAACGACGAAGTGGAAGCTGCCTGGTCGCTGATCACGCCGATCCTCGACGCCTGGCGCGACCTCTCCTGCCCGCTTTTCCCGAGCTATGAGGCGGGTACCTGGGGTCCGAACGCTGCCTGCGAACTGCTGACCAACGGCGCCGCCTGGCATATCCCGAAATAGTCGCTTTCAACTTCGACAGTTTCGACAGTATTTTCGGTGAGTCGCCGCACGGGAGGCGGGACTCACACGACAGTCAGAGGAACAAATATGCAGAAATTTACGGCAGGCTGGGGCGGACGAGCGGCATTGCTGTTCTGGATCGGAATGGGATGTGGCGGGCTGTATTTCGACTTCGTATTCATTGCAAAAGCGCAGACTACGGCGGACTGGGCTATGGTGGTGTTA
>JBBQPY010000177.1:0-10888 GCA_038216735.1 Chthonomonadales bacterium | reverse complement strand
CGTCTCACGCCCGATGATCTCTTGCGGTGGCTGCAAGGAACGCAAGAGCGCAACGAACGTGCCAAGCGTTCGCACATCAAACGACGGCAAGCTCGCTTGCTAAAAGGTTCACCTCCTGACCCGTCGTTGTAATACTAGGAGGCGGCAGGATTCAAGCTCAGTGGCATAGAATGTGGCTAGCAATTCACCCTCTCTTCCCTCCCCCGAAGCATCGGGAAGGGGGGGGCGGGAATATAACTATTCTGCCTGTTAGTGCGAAACTGAAGGCAGTGTGAATAGTACGAATGTGTACGAGACAGAATTCATTTCTGCAAGTCTGGTCGTCACACTCGATATTTTCATCGCTAGTGGTAGGTACTGCATATAATTCAGTCAAACTGGAAAGCATCTCAGATATCGAAGGCAGTAGAGCATAGGTGCGCGAGGGAGAATGCATTATGGCGGAAACAAAATATCTCGCGCTCGACCTTGGCGCTGAGAGTGGACGCGGCGTTGTCGGCTTATTCGATGGGGACATACTCCGGCTCAAGGATGTCCACAGATTTGCGACTGGCGGTACGCAGATTCTGGACACTCTCCACTGGGATGCCCTGCGTCTCTTTGAGGAATTGAAGCGCAGCCTGGGGATGGCAGTGGCGGCGCACGGCAAAGATTTTTCGGGGATCGGTATCTGCACGTGGGGAGTAGATTTCGGGCTGATCGGTCGAGGCGATGTACTGCTCGGGAATCCGCGCCATTATCGCGACCATCACAACGATGGAATGCTGGAGGCTGCTTTTGGAATTGTTGCGGCGGACGAGATATTCGACCGCACAGGCATTCAGTTCATGCAGATCAACACGCTCTATCAACTCCTTGCGCTAAAACGAGATAATTCACCATTGCTCGAAGCCGCTCAGTCGCTTCTGATGATGCCTGACTTGTTTAATTTCTGGTTCACAGGAGTTAAAACGACTGAATTTACGATCGCTTCGACCTCACAAATGGTCGATCCACGCGATCGAGCATGGGCGCACGATCTTCTCGGCAAGTTAGGACTTCCCACACATATCCTTGGTGAGATCGTTGTGCCAGGCACGACTATCGGCACCGTCCGCACCGACATTGCCGCCGAACTCGGCTTCGGGTCCATACCCGTGATTGCGCCCGGAGAACACGACACTGCCTCTGCCGTCGCAGCTGTTCCTGCCAGCACACCGAATTATGCCTATATCAGTAGCGGCACATGGTCTCTTGTCGGCATCGAAATCGCCCACCCCTTGATCACCTTGGAAACTCGCGCCGCCAACTTCACCAACGAAGGTGGAGTCTGCAACACCATCCGTCTACTTAAAAACGTGATGGGATTGTGGCTGGTTCAAGAGTGCCGCAGAGCTTTTGCGAAACAGGGACAGGACTACTCGTATGCCGAACTAACCGTGCTCGCCTCCACCGCCTCCCCATTTGGCGCACAAATCGAACCCGATGACACAACCTTTCTCGCTCCTGCAAACATGCCGCAAGCGATACACGAATTTTGTACGCGTACCGGACAGACACCGCCCGGTACTGTCGGGGAGATAATTCGCTGCTGTCTGGACAGCCTCGCACTCAAATACCGGTGGGTCATCTCACGGCTCGAAACGTTCCGAGGCAAACCGATCGACACGATCCATATCGTCGGAGGAGGCACACAGAACAAGTTGCTCTGTCAGCTTGCATCGGATGCGACCCGTCGGACGGTGATTGCGGGTCCGATCGAGGCAACAGCAATCGGCAATATCCTGATGCAGGCGATAGGCAGCGGACGTATTGGGTCTCTGGCACAGGCACGCGAAATGGTTCGGCGTTCATTTCCTCTCGACGTCTATGAACCGAGTTCGGATTGGGAACGCTGGGATGCAGCCTACGATCGTTTTGAACAAATTCGCGACCGCATTGGCAAAACCGACTGACTTCGGGGCAACTACTTGACATTGATCGAACATCTTGCAAAGATGCCACGTCGAATGCCGAGCAATCAAATATTAATTCAATTCGCAGTTTGGAAAACAAACCACAATGCCGACCCGCGCCTATCTCTATGATGCCACCGCCAGAGACCACGAAGTCAAGCTCGATAAAGAAGTGATCACTGGCTTGCATGACCAGCAAGTACTCTGGATCGATATCACCGCGCCTGAAACGGAAGAATTGAAGCAGCTCGCATCACTGATTGGACTGCGACGTGATACGGTAATCGGTTTGCAGGACGACAATCGACGCCCGAGAATGGATAACTATACCCAGTACTATCAGTTCAATATAGATACACTCGAGGAGGCGGGAGGAAAATATGTGAGCGTGAAGATTCATTTTGTTCTGGCAACGAACATTGTCGTCACAATCCATCTTCAACCAGTAGCTATGCTTGTGAATTTCGATGAGCAAGTCAAGGGCGATAGCGATCTTGGTCTGCTCGACGCTCCTTCGTTTCTAGCAGCAATGCTCGATTGGCATATAACAGGCTTCTTCCGGATTATCGAAGACGTAGAGGCGCGTATCGATCGACTCGACTCGCTCGCGATGCAGCCACGGCGCAAGCGCAACCTACTGCAGGACCTCGCAGTGCTCCGTGGACGTGTCGGCACGATTCGGCGTGTCCTGACGCCGCACCGGGAAGTTTATGCTGCCATTGCACGCCCCGATTTTCAGCCTGGTGTGAATATTGAGGCGCTGTCCCCTTACCTGCTTCTCAATGATCGGCTCACACGTGTGATCGATGCATCAGAAAACGCGCGGGAACTGCTGGTCGGTTCTTATGATATTTTCACGACCCAGACGGCAATGCGGACGAATGAGGTCGTCAAAGTCCTCACACTCGTCTCAGCCGTGCTTTACCCTGCGAGCCTGATCGTCAGTATCGGGGCGTTAGTGCTGCGCGCGCCAGTCTACTCGATTGGCCCCATCGGCTTCTGGGTAATGCTGGGATTGATCGCCTTTATTTCGATGGGAACGCTGACTGTAGCACGCTGGAGAAAGTGGCTTTGAAACAGGCAGTGCTTTCCGACAAGTCCAAACGGAGCTTTCGGCATGGATTGCTAACATCGGAAAGCTAGCGCTGGCTGAATAGTTGACCCGATTTTATTTTGTATGGGAATGAGCGAGCATTTCGCGGGCGTGCTGGAGTACGGAAGCAGTGACATCCGCTCCGCCAATCATACGCGCTACCTCTGCGATACGCTGGGCCTCTTCGAGCGGCACTACGGAAACGGAAGTGCGGTCTTTATGAACCTGCTTCTCGATATAAAAGTGCCGATCTGCGCGCGAGGCGAGTTGAGCCAGGTGCGTGATGCAGACCACCTGTGCATTGACGGCAAGACTGGCCATTTTGTCGGCAATAACGCTTGCGGTACGCCCGCCAACGCCGACATCGATCTCATCGAACACCATCGTCGGAAGAGGCTCCTGACGTGCAAGTGCGGACTTGATCGCGAGCATCACACGCGATATTTCACCTCCCGACGCTACCCTTGCCAGCGGTCGCAGTGGTTCGCCGGGGTTGGTAGCGAGCAGGAACTCGATACGATCCGTGCCCTTCGCGGTCGGCTCGCCCTGCCCAATGCTGACTTCGAAGCGAGTTTTCTCCATCGCAAGGTCACGTAGTTCCGATAGCGTAACCGACTGAAACTCTTTCGCTGCTTTGGTACGAGACGCGCTCAATTGCCCACATAGCTCCCGTAGCTGCTTGTCTGCCCGCTCGATCTCTTTGTTAAGACGGCTGCCACGCTCTTCACTGTTGGACAGTGCGTCCAGTTTCTCCGCCGTGTCTTTGCCATACTGCAAAATTTCTTCAATAGTGTCACCATATTTGCGCTTGAGGTTTCGCAGCAGCTCCAGTCGCTCTTCGATCTGCTCCAGGCGTTCGGGATTGAATTCGACTGTGTCCTGATAGCGTGTCAGATCCCGCTCTGTTTCTGTGAGTTCGTAGGAGGCAGAACGAATCGTTTCGAGAGAAGGCAATAGCGTATCGTCGAGAGCCGCAGCCTCTTCGAGGACTCGAACCGCAAGGGCAAGGGCAGCAAGCGCTCCTTTACCGTCCTCACCCCCACTCAGTGAATCGGCCGCCGATAGCGCGGATTCTGCCAGCTTTTGTGCGTTGGCGATTCGTCGATATTCGGTGGTCAATTCTTCGTCTTCGCCGATAGTCAGTCGAGCGTCCTCAATCTCTTTCGTCTGGAAGGCATAAAGGTCGAGCAGATGTGACCGTTCGCGAGCATCTTTTTCGAGTGCGTCTCGCTCGCGCTTCAGCTTGTGCAGTGTCTGAAACGCATTGCCGACTTCTGTTCTTAGCGTAGCGATCGCTTTCCCGCCCCACTCATCGAGCATATCCATGTGGCGAGGAACGGCAAGCAGGGATTGGTGTTCATGCTGCCCATGGAGGTCCACGAGCCAGTCCCCAAGCTCTTTCAACTGTGTAACGGTAGCGGGTCTGCCCGCAATTCGACAGGTGGATTTACCAGAGGCGGACACATCACGGGAGAGGAAGAGCTGATCGTCGTCCAGCTCATAGTCCATCTGCCGTACGATCTCCTGCAGATGAGGCGATCCCGAGACATCGAAAATGGCGTCTATCGTAGCACGTTCGGCGCCACCGCGGACCATTTCCGCTCCCGCACGCGCCCCCAGTATTAGATTGAGCGCGTCCATTAATATCGACTTACCTGCGCCTGTTTCGCCAGTCAGCACATTGAAGCCCGAACCGAATTCAAGGTCGAGGCGCTCGATTATGGCAAAATTTCGTACAGAAAGCGTCCGCAGCAAAACCTCACTTCCCTTCACATATCAACATCAGGCAACCACATTACAACTCGACTTTTGTCTATCATATTCGATGTATGCATTGTACCGATTACATAACACGAAGTCAATGCTATACGAGCCGAACTCAGTGAAGCCGATCGACTACTGAAAGTGCCTGCCTGTACGAAGCGAATGTGCTCCAGACGCGGCCCATATCAGAGCCATCGTGCATCTAAAATACGGTCAAAGGGCCGTGGAGCGAGACACTTCTGTCGTCTGAAAGATGTTGAAACATTGAGGTTCCAGGAGTTTAAACTCTGATGTCATAGCAAAGGTATGTTTGCGTATCATGAGTTGTTCAGATTTCACTGTCATCAGCGGTAGGACTTGGACTGCTGCCGAATAGCGAATCCCAGCGCGCGCGAGCATCCGTACGCACTGCCGCTCCCTCTGTCAGAGTGCGCAGCATCGTTAGATTGTCGGGTGTTGTATCCAGCAATTCCGTAAGCGTCTGAAACCGTTTGTCGATAGCATCGGATTTGAGCCGCTGGCGCGCGGCACTGCGGAGGTCGTACTCTATTTCGGATAGCAGGTTTCTGTCGTTTGCCGCGTCACTTTGCAGAACGTCGACACACGGATAGAGTTTGCGCCTCGCCAGCTCATCAGAAAGTACAATTCGACAGCTGGTTTCATGAAGAATATGTTCCAGCAACCGCAGATGAGGATGCAGTTCGCGGTCCTCTTCAGCCTCTGCATCGGGTGGCTGATTCCACAATGATCCGACAATGGTTAGAGAACCGCCGAGCGAACCTCCCAGGGGACCTTCGCCTCCAAAATCGCCCGCCTTTTGGACCCATTCGCGCATCCGCTGACGTGCCACAGACTGATCGGCGGACGACTGTTCGTCTGCGCCTTCTGCTTCCAGCATCGATGCCCAGATCCCGGTCAACGAATCCACGAGCAGCAGTACATGTCGGCCAAGCTCCGTCTGACGTTGTGCGCAAGCAAGCACCAGGTCTGCCATTCGCAGCGTCTGATCCGGGGAGGCGCCGTCCTGAAGCGTAGGGCAAACCACGATTTCTGCATCCGGAAAGCGACGCCGCCAGTCGGTCATCTCCTCACCACGCGCTTTCAGTAGCAGAATGAAGATCTGCACTTCCGGGGCGTTCACGGTGACACCACTTGCTACGGCAAGTAATGAGCGCGTAAGGCCACTCCCATGGGAGCCATGCACGATTCCCATCGCGCCCCTGCTGAGCGGTGCAGCAAAATCGAGCAGCCTGCCGGTAAAATCATCGGCTTCCCTTGCCAGAGTGAGACGGTGGTGAAGAGGTAGACGTTCACTTGCGTTACGGCGGCGAGGATATGGGCGGTCGTCAACTGCCTTACCTGAAAGCCCGTTGATACGCTCGACTGAAACCAAACGCGCCGATAAAAACGAACTCGTGATAGAATGAAGATAGCCAGTCGCGCCGCTCAGGTCAGTAGGTTCATCCCTTTGAATATCCGACTGATCTTCGTCAGCGCCTTCGCTGTAACTAATTGACGACGGATCGTCGGCACGTCGAAGTGCTGTACTTGTTGAAATACTACTGGTCTCTGGGAAACTTTTTTCCCGAGACGGCTCGTCGTCTATTGACGGTTCGTCGAAAGAGATCGCCTCGATTTTGCCCTCGACTACGTCCCCCGTCGACAGCCGAAACTCGTCCGCAAGTTCAGTCGGAACCTCGATACGAATGGCTTTTCCGCCCGTTCTCCCCGGTCGCAAAACTACCGCTGTACCATCTTCCTGTCGCCACACGATGCCGTTCTGAGCGATGTTCAGGTGCATGGTCGATGCTCTCCGGGAATATGCCACGTTCAGGATCAAAATATTTCGAGTAACAATTCATCCACAACCCGTTTCTCGAAAAAATAAAGTCAGGGAATACACTCCGCCTCCCATTTTTGGCTGACGGTTACACACCTACTGATTTCACTGGAGATTGATTATCGAGAAGGCGCAGGGCGCAGCTAATCGCGAGTTCCGTAAGACGCAAAGGAAGGGAGTGCATCGACTTTTTTATGAAAGTATTGAGCGAGCATCTGCCGCGCGATCGGAGCAGCCGTCTCAGCGCCCTGTCCTCCATTTTCGACGAAAACAGCGATCGCGATCCGTGGGTTGTCGGCTGGTGCAAAACAGACGAAGATAGAGTGCGGTTTGTTCTGGCCATGAAAAAACGTCTCGGCGGTGCCCGTTTTGCCGGCGATGTCGAGATCTGGAATATCGGAGCCGACGCCGGTACCTCCGGGCTTCATCACTCGCCGCATTGCCGCGACGAGGAGTTGCCTGTTCTTGTCGCTGAGCCCGATTTCGCCGCGTACTTCGGGTGTTGCCTGCCGAACGACGATCGGTCTGCCAGAGGAGAGATCGATCTCTTGATGGACCAGCTGCGGGCGAAGGAGATGCCCACCGTTCGCGATCGCTGCCGTATAACAGGCGAGCTGAAGCGGAGTGACGCGCACGTCCCCTTGTCCTATCGCGGTATTCAGGGTATCGCCCTTATACCATGGCGTCGAACTCACTCGGCGTTTCGCCTCCGGAGAAGGGACGGAACCAGCCTTATCGACGGTGGGAGGGAGGTCGATACCTGTCTTCGCACCTAATCCGAAGCGCGTCGCCATAGCTGCGATTTTGTCGGGACCGATAGATTCTGCTACGCTCCAGAAATAGACATCGCAGGAAGCCGCGATTCCTCGTTCGAAATCTACACTGCCATGACCGCTTTTCAGATCACAATAGAAAGTGCGTCCATTCCGGCGTATCCGTCCTGCACAATAGTAGGTTGTGTCGTGCGACACTTTTCCAGCATCGAGTGCCGCCGCTGCAGTCACGAGTTTGTAGGGCGATCCACAAGGGTAAGCCGCGCCGGATGCTCGGTTGATGAGCGGACTGAACTCGCGATCTTTGAGCAACTCACTGATCTGTGTGCCATAATTGTTGAGATCATAGGAAGGCACACTGACGAAAGCGAGCACCTCACCGGTCTTGGGATCGAGCGCGACGGCCGCACCGGGGTGTTTGCCGGGTTTTCTGCCTTCACCCTGAAACTGCTTCATGAGCGAGTCGTAGGCTACCTTCTGCAGCTCATAATCGAGGCTCAATCGCAGGGTGTGCCCGGGGCGAGGTGGGTCTGTACCGAGAGTATGCTGGAGTCGTCCAATTGCATCGACAGCGATTTTCTGCCCGCCGTCTCGGCCGCGCAGTTCAGCTTCATAACGCATTTCGAGACCCATTACGCCGACGTAATCGCCGCCCCGATAGCTGTCGCTCCGGGCTGCTGCCAGCTTCTCCCGGCTGATTGGGCGCGTCACGCCAAGCAGGTGTGTACACACTTGATTATCGGTGTAGTAACGGACAGGTTCACGGGTTACGATCACGCCGGGCAGATCGAGCCGCTGCTCTTCGATCTGAGTAAGAACTTTGATATTGACATCTCGCGCGACCGGAATCGGGTCGAAACGGGCGTTACCGATGCTGTTTTCGTACATCGTCTGTTGCAGATCGTCTTCAGTGGAATCGAGAAGTTTTGCCAGTCGAGTCAGAACGAGTGGGAATTTCTTGACGTCATCGGGCGTGACGGAGACAACGAATTTTGTGCGGCTCGTTGCCAGCACTTTGCCATTGCGGTCTTCGATGATTCCACGCGTGGCAATACGTCGAATCACCTTGTTGCTCTGAATGTCGGCGCGGTCGGCGAGCTCCTGTCCCTTTACCAATTGCAGGTACCAGAGACGCAGCACAATGCAGCCGAGCAGGCATGCAACCAGTGCCCGCAGCGTGTTGAGACGGCCAGAATCAGGAATATGTCCAGGCAGGGAAATCATATCGTTGACGGTGGTATCACCGCCGTTGTCGCTTTAGTGGTGTGGCCTGATGTGCTCTCAGCCGCAATGTGAACATCCCGGTGGTATGGGCTAACAGAACCTGGAGGCTCAGAAATTCCGGCAGAGCTATCGGCTGTAAGTACCGCCGAAAGCAGTGGTTCGGTGTAGACATCGGTCGTCTCGGCGATGCGTCGGAACCAGCCTCCCGACGAGTCGACCATCGGAAGCCACCAGACCGACGGACGGTGATTCGTGTGGTTTAAACCGTCGATTGTGAGCAGCGCATTTCGGACGAGTTGCATCCTCGCATTTTCCGCTTCGAGTTCGATATAGGAGAGCGCAGCACGTGCCTTCACAGCAGATTCACTCCGTTCGATGGCTACGCGCTTCTGTTTTAGTGCAGCAACTTCGTTGAGGAGAATGCGTTTGTGATATTTGAAGGCAGAAATCTCGCCCTCGAAATAGGATCGTCGAGCGATTTGATCCGGCGTCCATTCCATGACACTCCGGAAGTGCTCGCCCATCAGCTGTTGCGTCATGACAAGACGATCTTTGATCGCATTGATGCGCGCATACATACTTTCGATGTCCCACTGAATTACGGCAGCCTGTCCGCGTAAGTCGATCAAGACGGATTTTGCTTGCTGATACTCCTCGACGCACGCTTCTGGAAGACGTTCCGGATCGCGCACCATCAGAAACTGCATCAGTTCGAGCGGTTTGCGTAGGCTCGCCAGTTTATGGCAGAGCGCTTTTTGCGCTTCGAGCACTTCCTGCCATCGTACCGAAAAGTCCGACGCTGGGATCGTGGTCCGCCCGAACGCCTCTGCCAGGTGCTTCGCTGGCTGCAGAGTCGAATTGCCAACCGAAAGCGAATCCCAGGTATGATAGCGCAGCCGGAGGATCGGGCGCATATCGAGCCTAATCCCCTGCCCCGCCAGCTCATCATTCATCTGCCGGGTGCGCCGAACATACATCGATCCCTCTTCGTTGAAGACGAATATGAACTCCTGAGCGAGCATAGAAACGAGAGAAACGGCTTTACCGACCAGCGTAACGTCTGGGGCTAGCTTTGACTGTATCAGCTCCGCGAGCTCCTGAACAGACTCTATCGGTTTCTTTAAGGCGATTGCAATCGGCTGTGGCGTCTCAACGAAAAGCACGCGAGGCGTCACACGCAGAGTGCCGCGTCCATGTCCTGGCACTATCAGGTCGAAGGGCACCGCGCCCGCGCCGAACCGATCGAGCGTGTACATTTCGGAGCCTGAAAGCGCGCGGTTATAAGCGGCTTTCGCAGCTTCGGCAGTTCCAGGATTAAGAAAGCTATCGACAAACTGAAAGCGAGGAAGATGTGCGGTGTCGGATGCGAATCGAAGCAATCTGGCGGTACTGGTGACCTCGGTATTTTGTGGCTCGCTGCCCAGCAGCAACGTGTAGAAACGCGGAAGTAGATACTGAAAAAGGTCACTCAAAGTACGCTCTGGATTCTGACTGCGATACTCGCGACACCAGCCGAGTATGCGCTCACATACCGCACGTGCTTCGTCCCGACAACAACCCGGCGCTATCTGAGTGATCGCATTCTCGAAGCCCCATCCCAGCATTTCCATAATTCCGTCGCCGACTTCCGAGAGGCGGAGGCGGCTGACGATCAGATTACGTGACCCCGTATAGACGAGACCGCGCCAGCCCCAGGCTTCTGTGGTCGCATCAAGAAAACTCTGTACGCCTGCAGCATCTGCGCGAGCGAGACGGCGAAATGGAACGCCGTGTCGTAGATAACTATCGCGCGATGGAAACGTCTCACTGCCGAACAGCGTCGAAATTTCGCCTGCCGCCGACCAGAGATCACGGGTCGTGCCGTCATTATGTGCCATCAAGACGAACCGGCTTGGCCCCGCGGACTGGACATGGGCTTTAGCAAAGTAATCGGTATCGTGAACGCCGATCACCATTTTTCCGCCCAGATCGTTGCTCGCGAGCATCTGAATCAGCACGGATTTGACCGGCTCATCCCAGAAAACTGTCTGCCCCAGAGCCAGAAAAGCGGATTCAGGATAGCATTCACGAATTTCGGCAAGTACGGAGCGAGAAGAAATATTCTGTTCGGTGGAATTGATTAACGAAGTCATACGAAACGCTCTCCAAAGTTCGAAACAGCGATGCGGAGAGCAGGCGAAGGACATTTCAGGCAGGCGTCATATATAATTTTACAACAATCGGAATGAACTATCACGAAGAAGGGCTCCCTGAAATCGAG
>JBBQPY010000176.1:0-10987 GCA_038216735.1 Chthonomonadales bacterium | reverse complement strand
GTCCGGCAAAATAGAAAACGTAACGTTCACCAGAGTGCGAGACCGATTTGAGTTTGATCAACGCATCGAGGATATTTTGCTTCAGCGCGCTGTCATCTATCAGCGTCGTTACCTCGAATCCGAGCGCAGTCAGCGATTTTTGGATGTTGTGCGCGTCGTTGACGCAGCCCTCGAGATTGCTGCCGTTCGCCAATTTCGGATACTCGTTTACACCCACAACGAGCGCTTTATCCGCGCGAGCAGAGACTGACGTCGCGCCGACCAGCCCAATCAGCGCCGCTAAAGTGAAGAGAGTGCAGTTGGACCTAATAATCATTTCTGTTTCTCCACCGGCTCGAACATAATGCTGTGGGTAAGTTGAATCGGTCCCGCGCCACGTGCGATCGGGCCGCCCGGGCGCTGTCCCCAGCCTTCTATCGCGTTCTGCGTCAAGAAGTCCTCATCCAGCCAGATCACACCCTTGTTTGCCCACGCATCGCCCCAGGAGTTGACCATCTGGAAAGCGTGTTTGGCTTCGTCATACCCGACAATGCAGACCGCGTGTCCGCCCCGCAGATTTCCCCTTTTATCTGTAGGTTTGTATACGAAATCGGCATCGTGCGGGACAAACGAGAACTCATCATACACGGGAATACCGATGACGAACGGCTGTTTGGCTTCCCAGAGCCAGTTTCTCAGCTTATCGACGTTTGCCTCCTGACCGGTGACACCTCTACGGAAAAGCATCACGGTCTGCCGCGCACGGTATCGCTTCGCGTGCGTCTTCATCGCCTCATCGGGCTGTGTGTCGATATGTTTCTCGTCCCAGGGCATATCGGCGAGCGTCGCGCATCCCTGCTTCGACAGCACGTCGAATCCCTGGTAAATGCCCATCCCCTGCTCGGGATCGCCCTTATTGAACGGATGCCAGATGAAGGAGGGACTGAACAGGAAACGCGGGTCTTTGCGTTGCTCGGGCGTCAGCTGTCGCTGACGCGCAATGGAGGTAGAATAGCAATAGTAAGCGGTCGACCAGCCGACACACGAGCCCGTATGACCCTGATCGACGATTGCGGGCAGATCGGAAGCAAGACTGAACTGCTTCGGACGATCGATGCCGCGTCGTGTCGCAATACTGACATGGGCATGGTTAGCGAACGCTTCGGGTGGCGCAGGGACAAAACCCATTTCCTGTCCATTTGCGGGCTGACAGAACGCACAAAGCACTGTTGCGATTTCGATAACAGAGTGAAGACCTTTTCGCCCGAGAGAAGTCAGCGACATACTTTTAGTGTCCTTGTTGTTCTTTTAGCTTGACGATGTGAGGTGGTCGCTTCGAGGCGGAGAGTGAGACGAATTTGGCAGAGTAGTATATTTCCGAGGTAGGTTTTCCCTGCTGGCTATCAGATATTATTGCCGGGGCTGTGCTCGCTCTTTAGGGCACAGAGCATTATAATGGCATATTATGCGAGGGACATGTTGACAAGATGCGTCGGGAAGCAAAAAACCATTGATAATGACGGAATTGCCGATAGGGGAGTCCGTTAACGCTATGGATCTTGCGATCTCTGGCAGAAATTCGGAATAGCAATACTCACAGAAACCGAAAACAAACGCGCGCCGAAAAGTCAATCGGATCCTTTCGAATCGAACATTTCCTCCGGGGGTATCATTCGTCGCAGTGCAGTCAAATCGTGGCGACTTTCGGAGGCGGCTTCCTGTGCAATTTGCTGTTGCTGCACGATCCCGGTCGCTTCGGTGTACATTTCTGCTGCCAGTTCCAGTGCAAGCCGATGACGCTCTTTGACAGCCGCCGACATGATCTCTGCTGCCTTGTGACGTACGCGCTCGGCGAAATCTTCGAGTTCCGTAGTTTCTGACATTACTCATTTCCTCCGACTATCGGGCGCAACTGCTGCGCCCAATGAAAAATCGGCATTCGTTGCATATATGCCCTTACTCTGTGGCAATTGCTGTGGGCGCGAGACGGTAGCGCAGGTAGAGTTCGTCTGCATCGCGATAGAGCGAGAGAAGTGTCAATGGGAGAGATAAGCCAACGGGGAAACCCTGCCCATCGACGACGGTCGGCAGATGAGCGCCCCCTTTGATCTTAGGCGCGAGAGTCATAAAGAGTTCATCTGCCAGTCCGGCGCGTACCAGATTGTCATTGAGTGTGGCACCACCTTCGCAGAGCAGTGTACGGACGCCATGCGCTTGCCGCAGCAGACGCATCGCAGCGGGCATATCGACGCTGTTCTGTCCGATCAAGATTATATTGGAGCCCTTTCCAAGCCGCTTCATTATTTCTTCCGGCAGCTCGTGAGGTGCAAGGACAAAAGCCTTCTCGGGCGCGTCGGTAAAGAAACGGTTCTGGAGCGGCACATCCCCACTGCGCGTCACGACGAATCGCAGCTTGTCCGCCGGATAGATCACATTGCTCGCTCTGAGTGTCGCGCTGCCGATCATACAAGCATCACAGCAGTGCTGTAGTCGTCGGAACAGCAACTGGTCCGTGGGTCCGCCAACACCTTTTGCCGTGCCGCCCGGCTTTCCGATTACGATCTTCCCGTCCACCGTAGAAGCCATATTGATGTAAAGATACGGGCGATCGTCGGGCGGCTCAGGGAAAGTGATTCGTTCATAAAGCGCGTCCGGTTGCGGCGTGTCCTGCGTGCTATCGAACAATTTTTCGAGCGGCATTTTAGATCCTCAGGCGCATTCATGGCATTATCGGGGTCCAGCATTAGCTATTCAATCTTCCAACCTCTCTTGAATGAGACGGTGCCTTCCGCTCCGAAGGCACTTCATTTTGAACTGATCGGGGGCGAGAGTGATCACTGATTTTATATCTGCCTTAGTGGAAAAATCTCGACATCGACACCGGAAGCATAATGGACGATCGGGAGCACATCGGGCCGACAAATGCCTGCTGCCGTGATGAGCGTTTCCGTCAGAGAGTGAACATCTGCAGTCTGAAGCGGGTAGGGTGTATGGTGAACCTGCCCACAGTAAAGCCGATGATTTCGAGCGGCGTAGAGCAGGTAGCGTTCCGCGAGAAAGTGCTCGAGTGTGCCTGGTGACGCCGGCAGTGGGTGACCAGCCGAAGTATAGTCGATTGCGAACTCTGCCGGAGTCGGCTGCGGAAATTTGCGATGGGAGACATATTGTAGGCGGGATTGCCCGTCTGGCGCTTCCTCTTTCGTCAGCCGCATTCCCGCGAAATAGTAGGGCAGTTTCCAGACAGTACGCGCGATCTGAACCGCGATGAGGTTGGCGGCATCGAGGCTGAAAAACCACACGCCGGGGTTGCGTCCACCAGAATGAACATAGGTTCGGACATTGACCTCATGGAAATTGGAAAGCAATGGTACCGCTGGGGACCAGACAGGGCGGACATTCCGCATTGTGAACGGCACCAGTCCAACATAAGCCTCGTCCTCGAATTTATCAATCTCCAGCGTGGGAGGTATTAGCGGACGGAGCGTCGCGAGCGGTACTTTCCAGTGCAGAAACAGCAGATCGCGCCACTGCTGACGCATTACCGGTCGACCATCCGGGCGTCGCGTCGGAGAAATACGGTCGATATTGTCTGGCGTACTGACTGTCTGATCGAGCTGGTTGTGCGTTTCAGAGAGCATCTGGATCAGCTCTGTCTTCCCTGGTAAAGAAGAAATTCGCGAAGAAGTCACGGTGTCCCGCCACGATCTTGTAAACGACTTCCAGAACCCATAATAGGGGTGGCAGACGAAGCAGGCGTACCTGCCATGTCCAGCCCAACTGCTCCAGCACGAACAGACAGGCACGGGCTGCTCGCAGAACGGCGCCATCCGCCGTTACGACATGGACGGCAAACTCACAGGCAGCGAACAGTTCCCGTGTCATCGGCGGCGAAGGAGCGTTCTGGTAGGCGATACAGTGCAGATGGTTTGAGTTGTCGTGCCGCTTCGCCCAGCCGATCGCGCGGCTGCAGAACGCACAATCCCCGTCCCACAGAACCCAATGTCGTCCGTCCATAATGCTCTCCGCCATCTATATCCAGTACTGTATAGTCGTCTCTTATACAGACGTACAGACCGCCCGACAGGTTGCCGGACGGCCTGCTATCCACAAATGAGCTGCAGATCGATTACTTTTTGACCGCGTGATCACGGGAGGCAGTGAGCTGGCCGGCAGAGCCGAGCAGTTCGTTGCGAGAAGCGATGAACTTTGCATACTCCGCCATGAATAGCTTGCCGGGAGGACGCAGGTCGAACTCGGTTGGCTTGTCACGGAAGAACTCGCGGTGAACGCGCGTCCAGACCAGACGACCGTCGGTGTCGATGTTGACTTTGCAGACGCCGAGTTTGGCTGCGGGCAGATACTGAGCAGGATCGACGCCTTTTGCGCCTTTCAAGTCCCCGCCAGCCGCATTAATTCGCGCTACTTCGTCCTGCGGTACCGAAGAAGAGCCGTGCATCACGAGCGGGTAGTTTGGTAGCTTTTCCTGTATTGCGCGCACACGGTCGAAATGGATGCCCTGACCGCCAGCGAACTTGTAAGCGCCATGACTGGTGCCGATCGCGCAGGCGAGCGAGTCGCATCCCGTCTCTTGCACAAATTCGTACGCCTCTTCGGGATCGGTCAGCATCGAATTCTTCTCATCGACTTTGATGTCTTCCTCGACTCCGCCGAGCATTCCGAGTTCCGCCTCGACCGAGATGCCGCGAGCGTGTGCCGCCTGTACGACACGCTTTGTGATCGCGACGTTCTCTTCGAAGGTTTCGTGTGAGGCATCGATCATCACCGAAGAATAGAAGCCACTTTCGATGCATTCGAGGGCGGTCTGCTCGTCGCCATGATCAAGGTGGACGGCGAAAAGCGCCTCGGGGAAAATCTCGTTGGCGGTGCGAATGATCGCTTCGAGCATTCGTTTGTCTGTGTAGCCGCGCGCGCCTTTCGACAACTGAATAATGAAAGGAGCCTGTGAAGCGATTGCACCCTGAAACAGACCCATTGTCTGCTCCAGATTGTTGATATTATACGCGCCAAGGGCGTAGTTGCCATAGGCGTGTTCAAACAGGACGCGTGTCGGGACGATCATAATCTCTCTCCTGAGCGGGTGTCCGGTCATCGATGACCGAGCGGACACGTTGATTTTAGTACGAATGCTCGCCGACACGCCCTTGTGCGGGAGCGGCAGCGTCCACGTAATCGTCTCTGACACATTATCAAAAGTGTGATCGAGATGTAAAGTGGACATGCCGGATCGCCTGTGCGGTATTATTATAGCCCGATTCCTCCTCGCGATACAACCCTTTCCGAACGTTCAGCGGCTGGCGTGAGGGGCACAGGTAATCAATTATTCGGTCGAAGTCAGCGCGAACAGGCTGCAGTTCCTCTATTGTAAGTACTGTTGGAGCGTATAAATAACCTTCATTTAGAAAAAAGATTTTTCGTCCTGCGTATACATTTCGCGTATACTGTTGTGCGCTCATCTTCGGTCTGTGAATCGTGGACACATTTTAACCTGCTCAGTTTTCAGAACGTTTTGCTCGAACACACTTCGCTTGAAATCCTGCCTGTCTTGCCCGCGCGTCCTGCTCGGTTGTTCTTTCACCGATACTTTCATAGATAAAGGTATAGTCTTGCTGATACCGACACTGTCAGGGCTCGGGAACAAAACATTATCCTTGCTCGTTCTGTGCTATTAGTAGTCGTATCGCGTTCTGCATCGGGATTCTGAGCAATGGAGTGGCAGCAGCCTTGTACGAATTCATTGGACAGGAGAAGTCGTGAAAAAATCCGCCGATAAGACTCTTCCACCAGTAATCGACATTATCGATCCTGCTCCTTCGTCCTCAGCGCAAATTGCCGATAACGAAGATTTGCAGTCAGCGCACCTCGAAGATGCGGAATATCTTGAGCGCCGACCCTGGTGGAAGAGTTTGGGTCCGGGACTGATTACCGGTGCTGCAGACGATGATCCCTCCGGCATCGGCACCTACTCGGTAACGGGAGCGCAGTTCGGCTACCTGCTGCTCTGGCTTGTGCCAGTCTGCATTCCTATGATGATCGCGGTGCAGGAGATGTGTGGCAGGGTAGGGGTCGTGACAGGGAAGGGTCTGGCGGCGGTGATCAAGGAGCACTACCCACGCTGGCTGCTCTATAGTTCCGTACTGCTGCTGATCGGCGCCAATGTGATCAATATTTACGCCGACCTGAATGTGATGGCGGCTTCCGCGAAGATGCTTTTTCACGGCGCCTTTAATGTCTGGCTCATATGTCTGACCGTGCTGATCATCGCGCTGCAAATCCTGGTCCCTTACCGCTATTATGTGCGGATTCTGAAATGGCTCTGTCTGTCGCTTGCTGCGTACGTTGTGACGGCATTGATGCCGAATGTGCATATCCGGTGGGGGGAGGCTGTGCATCATTTCTTCATTCCCAACTGGAGCTGGAAGCCCGACTTCGTGATGACGGTTGTCGGTTTCCTCGGCACGACAATCTCGCCCTATCTATTTTTCTGGCAGGCTGGCGAGGAGGTTGAAGAGGAGATCGCCGAGGGCAGGGCTGACGCGCCCGGGCATCGAATCGTACTTGTCAGCGAAAATGAGCTGCGCAATTTACGTGCCGACACTGTAATCGGCATGGTTGCTTCCCAGTTCGTCACTTTTTTTATCGTGATTTGCACGGCGGCAACGTTGAACGCCCATGGCAAAACCGACATCAACACCGCGCAGGATGCCGCTGAAGCGCTGCGCCCGCTCGGTCCCATCGCCTACTGGCTCTTCACGCTTGGAATACTGGGGACGGGACTGCTGGCGATCCCGACACTTGCCGGTTCGGCCGCCTATGCCGTCGCTGAGACATTCGACTGGCGCTATGGGCTGTATCGACGCTTCCAGAGGGCACGCAAGTTCTATTTGACGATCGCAGGGATGGTCGTCATCGGTTTTCTGCTGAATTTCGTGCACAGTCTCAGTCCAGTGAAGGCGCTATTCTATTCGGCGGTCTTGAATGGCGTGGTCGCAGTGCCGCTGCTTGTCGTGCTGATGCTGGTCTGCAATAACCGCAAGATCGTCAAGGATAGGCGCAATAGTTTCGTTTCCAATGTACTGGGATGGCTGACGGTGGCGTTAATGGGCGGCGCGGCGGGATTCATGCTCTGGGCGATGGCAACCGGGCACACCTCCTGAAACCGGCACTAAAATCGCCTGAGTTGCGTAGTGAATTCGTATCGGATACTTCGCAGAAAATTCGAATCGAGATAAAACCGTCACATGTTTGGCTGGTGATCGTATATTCAATTGTGTGCAGTTCACACGCCGCCCTGAAGCGGCGATAACGAAGGAGCTTGAACCAAAATGAAACTAAAAACCATCCTCTCGAGTGTATTGATGACAGCCGTAATCGCAGCGAGCGTTGCGGCTCCACTGTCGGCAAATGCGCAGAGTAACCAGGAGAGAGCATCGAAGCATCGGCAGAAAACGAAGAACAACTGGCGAAATCTATCCTATGGTGCGGGAGCGGTCGGCGTTTTGGGCTTACTCAAGCACGATAACACGATGGCACTGGCTGGTGCGGCGGGAACACTCTATTCGCTCGATCGGTATGAGCACGATCGCAAGAGTCAGAGCCATATCGATCATTCGCGAGCAGCCTATTACCATCGAACATCGTATACGCGCAACGGACATCGCTACGTTCGCAAAACCATTACGAAGCATGGACGACGTTATTACCAGTTCGTTCGTGGCTAGATAAATATCGAATAGCCTCTGCTCGAAGCAGAAACGCAAGTTCAGCACCAAAGAACCCTTACTCATAATTTGAGTGAGGGTTCTTTGATTTTGAAGCGGGAACTGAAGCTTCGCAGGAATAATATGCGATTAATCGCGTAATTTTTGTTACAAAAAGCATCAAATACCCCAATAGACCCACTGTTTTTGATTTTTTTGTCAATCGACACCCAAACGATAAGTGTTGGCATGATTCTTGCAGTGAGAGTATTAATTGATTTAATAGTTGGATAGTAAATCGGGTCGCAAGTACTTTCACGAGCGTGCAGGATCAGTAACTCTGCTACAGACTAATACCCAGATCGACATTTTGCATTTCGGTAAGAAACGTCGTTGAAAATAATGCCCCTATCTAGGGCTCGACATACTGGCAGGAGAAATCCCATGTAAGACATATCGTCCCAGGAGGAGACAATTATGTACAAGGCAAACATACACATCTCTGGAATCGCGATGCTTGCGCTCTGTCTCATCGGGTGGAACACGGCCTCAGTTGACGCACAGGTGACTGCCACTGTCGGCAACCTGACTGGTGTAGATGTAAGGGGAAATATAACCTTCCCCAACAACACGGGGAAGGATGCCAGCGATCTGGAGTTCGAAGTCTGCACTAAGGAGGGACTGATTCCGAATGGTGGATCGGCGACGACCAGCAGTTTTGCAAATGGGAAAGCTGCTTTCTCCGGCGACTGTATATCGTTCGGCTTCGACAACGGTACCGTCAAGGCAGGAGACAGCGCTACCGTTGGTCTCAATTTCTGGCTGCAGAACAGAAATATACTGTTCGTAGACAATGCTGTCTGGACGGATGCCAGCCACAACTCCATCGGCCCGGCAATTCCTCCGGGTGGGTTTCGGGTCGGGAATGTGCATCCCGGAGGTGATGGAGGCAACAATAACATCGGTGGCGGCGGGCGTGGCGGACAGCAGGGCGGCGGAGGGGCCGGTCATTTCGTGCATAAGGTGGAACTCGTCAATTTAGGCGATAAAGCCTGGACGGTGCATGAACTGAAACTGCTTGCATCTATGAACTACTACAACGACCTCAGCGCCGACGTACCGTGGAATCTCGTTGACCCGATCAATCTGGGCAGCACTCCCCTGGTCATTGGCGCTCACTCGATATTCACCTACCAGTTTGATACGACCGGGAACTATCTTGGCGGTCATATCTATCTGAATTACAATTTCGACGATCCTATTTATGTGCTGGGTGATCACCCAGTCACGACACCCGAGCCATCCGGTGCGGCAGTCATAGGTTCCTGCGTCATGTTACTGACAGGGTATGCGCTTCACTGCAAGCGGGTCTCGAACACACGAGTCTGATTAAATTTCGAGACTTGCTACTGAAATGCCCCTTCCTTTACTCTTGAGGAAGGGGCAGTGTTATATCTGCTATAACCGATAGCATGGAGCGAACGTAAATCTTCACCCTCCCCCCGGTTCCCTCTCCCGAAGTTCAGGAAGTTAAGCGCGAAAATCGAATAAGAATGAACAGTTGGCAGCGAACTTGATCCTTTAGCCGCCGCTTCTATGTCGGGCTGCGAGTGTGTCAGATGGCAACAATGTGATTAGCAATTGGCATATCAGACAAGAACTGGCATTATCTGTCAGGTAATCTTACTGGTTTTTATAAAAATGAGGCTGTTTGCGGTAGTTTTACAGGCGACAATCGATGCGGAATAAGTGATAATATCGTATCCCTTTATGGATGGAAGGAGACGGTAAGCTAGTGAGTCGTACAAAACATGAGGCGGTGCGGGCTGCTTCGAAGTGTCAGATTTGTGGGGGACGGTGCGAAACGCACAGCATTACGCTGACGCTGCGCCGCTCGAAGTTTGCTTTTGCGGTAATACACAATGTTCCGGCAGATGTCTGTCAGCAATGCGGTGAATCTCAGTTTTCGGTGCCGACCGCAGGTCGTTTGCTTGCCGCGCTGCACAGCGACCGCACTCCGGATGATATGGCGCTGCTCCCGATCTATGATCTCGCTGCGTCGTGATAAGCAATTCCAGCGTGAGAAGATGAACTCATTTTCGCCTGGCAATCAGTTCTGACAACCGGCATACCTCTCCTTGATTCCTATCGGACAGCATGCCCTGTTCCGCGAGAGATCATACGAAAGATGGGAATGTGTGCCTCAATTCTCCTTCGGCCCTGATAGCAAATTCAACTCATCACTCCCGTCGCCCGACGCTGCTATTCGCAACGTCGGGCTTCAATCATTCTTATTTGAAACGTAGATGCAGGGTCTGGAAATAAATAACTTTTCGTCATGGGAAGGCGCAGCAAGCAGCGCTCCAAAACCATTCGTGAACTTGGCTTTTGCAAACATTAACGGCGTGCAAATTACCAGAGCAGCTGTTCAGCCTCGAAGACCGGACCTTCGAGACAGGCGAGCACAGAGATTGTCTCTGATTCCGAATGATTACGCGTTGAATTGGATCCCTCAGGCGCGTGCAGAGTGACGGCACAGCCGTTACAGATGCCGATGCCACAGGGCATTGCAGTCTCGATCGAGACCTGGCAGGAAATGCCCCGCTGCTGCGCAATTGCGGCGACGGCACGCAGCATGGGGGTTGGGCCGCAGGTGAAAAGGCGGGTTTCGTGTGGATGGTCGGCGTCGAGCAGCCGGGTGAGCAGTTCGGTAACTACGCCTTTGTGCCCGTGTGAACCGTCATCGGTTACGGTATGGACTGGAATCCCGAGTGCAGCAAACTCAGCGAGACCCACGAGCAGATCGCGAGTGCGTGCCCCATTGAGGACGATCACATTCTCGATCGGAGCCTTTGTTTCGGCACGTTGTCGGCAAATTTCGCTGGCGAGAAAGTAGAGGGGTGGTGCACCGATGCCGCCAGCAATTAAAATGTGACGTGTGCTCGGATCGAAAGAGGGGGTGAAGGGTTTGCCTAGCGGGCCGAGCACGGAGATAGTGTCCCCGACCTTTTTCTGCGCCAGTCCACTTGTGAATGGTCCGCGTGCCAGATATCGGACGCTGCAGGTGCCAGCCGCGCGATCGATGCGGCAGATGCTGAATGGTCGGCGCACGAAAGGTACATAGCCATTGCCCGTGAGCAGTTCGAGAAACTGTCCGGGCTGCGCAGTCTGTGCGATTGGTGAAGCGGCGAAGACGATCTCATACTCGTATCCTTGAATGCAGGGATGAGCAATGACCGGCGCCTCGATCTCGAATCGGCGCACCTGGGTTGGCGGCAGAATGCTGTCTG
>JBBQPY010000175.1:0-11136 GCA_038216735.1 Chthonomonadales bacterium | reverse complement strand
GATGTAGTCGGCGTGCCCGGGGCAGTCGACGTGGGCATAGTGGCGCGCATCGGTCTGATACTCGAGATGGGCGACATTGATGGTGACGCCGCGCTCGCGCTCTTCGGGCGCGGAGTCGATTTCGTCGTAGCTCATGGCTTTGCTGCCGTTGTAGGTCGACAGCATCCGCGTGATCGCCGCCGTCAGCGAGGTCTTGCCGTGATCGACGTGACCGATCGTGCCGATGTTGACATGCGGTTTCGTACGCTCAAACTTTGCTTTTCCCATTGTATGTGGTAATCCTTCGTAATGAATCCAGTTCGAATTCAACAAAGCGTCGAGCCGCGCTGCGGGATGAGGCTCGCCTGCGCTCGGAGCGATGCACGAGCATCTGCGGCGGTGCAGGTATAGTGATCGTCAAACAGCCAGCCCACACTGGGAATCGGACCCAGTACCTCTTCTTTACCAAAGAAGTGCTCTGCCAATGAGCTATGTGGGCAAGGGCGGTCTGCCAGGCAGTTTCGTATCAGCATATCGAAACACAGGTCGATTTCGGAACATAATTCCTAATTTCGGCGTATTGTTTCAAGTCTGACTGCACACTGGCAAATCTATCGGGTGAAATGGTGGGGAGAAGAGGATTCGAACCTCTGAAGCATTCCGCAACTGATTTACAGTCAGTCCCCTTTGTCCACTCAGGTATCTCCCCACAGGCTGTGTCTGCGCCCGTTTACCGGTAGATTATCGAATGATAAGCCCTGGTTTCCAGATTGCAGACAAAGTATTACCCGATGGAAATCTCGCTTCCACCGGATAGTTACATATAGTGTAGCATAGAAGCAGCCGGGAGTCAAGGTCAATCGAGCAAATTGGCTGTGAAAGAAACGCCTGTTCCTTGGCCTGACCCGTAGCAATCCCGGCTACAATTCCACTCGCTCTCAACTCTCAGTGCGAGCCGGATGCGCGCTGACAATAAGTTTGTAGCCCACATATACGGATCGCTAATTATCGACGAGCGACGCTTCTGTAACAGGACAAATATATCATGATACGCTACGCTACCGGCATTGCTGCGGCGCTCTATTGCGCTCTCTCTTTCTCGCAGCGGCTTGCTGCTGACGAGACAGCGAAAAGTAGCGCACAGAAGAACAAAAGCAGCGCTATCGGTTCGTCGGAAACGCCTCCAAAAGCAGAAAGGCATGTGGCCACCAGCATTCAGTCGCAATCTGTAAAAGCGTCATCGAGTGCTTCCGATCGCCAGAAGCGGATCGACGCTGAAACGAGGATCGAGGAAAAATACGCGCTTGAAGTCATCGATCTGACGAACAAAGAACGCAAGAAAGCAGGACTGGCGCCGCTCATTGCGCAGGCGAACCTTCGACGATCGGCAGCCTGGCTTGCGCGCGATATGGCGGACAATAAGTATTTCTCGCATACCGACAGCAAAGGGCGCAGTATCAATCCCCGCCTGCCCGATTTCGGCTATACCGACTATTCTATGATCGGTGAGAATATCGCCGCAGGTCAGGATACGCCTGCCGCTGTCGTGGCAGGCTGGATGAAGAGCCCCGGGCACCGAGCCAATATTCTGATGCCCGAGTTCCGCGAAATCGGTGTCGCTTACTACGCCAAGCCTGGTACAAAGTTTCGCAAGTACTGGGTGCAGGACTTCGGCACCCCTGCCGGCAGTCGTGACTGAAACTCTCCCTGCCCTATCGATCAACAGCCTCAATGGTGAGATAGCAATAGATAGTTTCTATGCACTGGGCGACAGTATCCTGAAACGAGATGCATCCCCGAACGTGGATCGCGCTCCCGAACTGGTGTTCGGGAGCGCGATCGTTGTTTCAGGATGTCCGCTTCCCGCTTGTGGCAGTAGAGACTCCGATTCTATATCTCCCCTCTTTTTTGTGAGGCACAAAAAGCGGGGAGTCAGATGGTGAGGTTTAGAACCGTCGCAGCCAGGTCTGCGAGGTCGCGCTTGTGCCGGTGCTGGCACTGAACTTGACCGGGATCGTTACTGATTGATTTTTGGCGAGGGCGAAGATGCCATGCGCAGAGCCAGACGGAGCAGCCTGAATGTAGGGCTTGCCCGTCGCGGTTCCGTAGCCGGAAGGCACATCGCCGGTTTTATTAACTAGCGTCGTGCCGCCAGTCAGGTTGGTAAGCACGACATTCACTGGACCGAGGATTGTTGTCGCCCCGATGTTTTTGACGGTCAGATTACCGTTGTAGGTGCCGCCGCTGAGCGTAAGGGCGCCAAGCGTGACAGTTACTGAGGTTGTGACGTTGACGGCATAGTGCAGGCTGATGTCGATCGTATCGATCGTGCCAACACTAAAATCGCCGCCGCTTCGCGTCGTCAGATACAGGTTGTTGTCGCTGCCGACGATCACGCCATCCTGCGGGTTCTGGGCATTCGTCGCCAGTGAGTTGCTCAAGCTATAGAGCGCGGTGAAGTTGTTGGAAGTGTCGATGCTGAAGGTGGTTCCACCACTATTAACACCGCCGTAGAGAGCGGTTCCATAGAACTTGCCATCCGGTCCCGCCGACAGCGTGTAGCGCGGATAGTAGCCGTCGGTGGCATAGGCGAAGTCATGCATCACGGTCGGCGTGACCGAAGTGGTCGCGGGCGTGAACTTGAAGATCGTGCCATAGCCGTTTGCACCGCCGGACTGTGCCATACCGTACATTATGCCGCCGGAGTATAGCAGTCCTGCGTAAGGATAGTAGCCCTTGTTGCCAGTGCCGCTGGTGAAGCTGTAGATCGTGTTGAAGCTCGTGCCGGTCGTGTTGATTTCGTAGAGCGTACCGATGGCGTTTGCACCGCCCTGATAGGTGGCTCCGTACAGATTACCGCTGGAATCCTGCGCCAGTCCGTACTGCGGATAGATACCCTGCCCGTTGGCGTTGGCAAACTGATGCAGGGTCGTCATCGTGCTGCCCGCCAGCTTGAAGATCGTGCCATAGCCGTTGACGCCGCCCTGATAGCAAACACCGTAGAAGTTGCCGTCTGTGCCCTGCAGCAGTGGGGCAGCAATGTTGTAACCCTGGACGTTTCTAAGGTTGTAGAGAACGGTAAACGTGCCGGTCGTCGAGATTTTGTAGATTGTGCCGTAACCGTAGAGCCCGCCTGCGCCAGTCGAGCCATAGAGGTTGCCATCTTTGCCGACGATCAAGCCGGCCTGTGCATTATAGCCCTCGTAGACTGGCTGATAGTTGTTGAAATGGTGCACGATCGTCATGTTACCGTTGGCGTCGATCTTATAGATCGTGCCCTGGTTGTAGTAGCCGCCGGAATAGGTCGTGCCATAGAACTGTCCGTCGGGACCCTGCACGATTCTCCCGTAGGGGTTGTAACCGGTGTGTGTGTAGAACGAGTAGATCAGAGAGATAGAGCCTGAGCTGCTGATTTTAAAGGCGGAGCCATTGCCATTGGTGACACCCGGCTCTGCGGAGGTCTTCCCGCCGTACTCGCTCGTGCCATAGAAGTTCTTGTCCGTGCCCTGCGTGATCGCGTTGGCGTAGTAGCCGGTAATGCCATCGAAGGTGCTGAAGACCGAGATCGTGTTGGCAGTCAGGTCGTATTTGTAGACAACACCCGCGCCATAGTAACCGACACCGTTGGAGCCCCCATACTGTGTGGTGCCGTAGAGCTTGCCGTCGGCGGCGATGATCGGCGACCAGTAAGGTTGTGAACCGTAGTTGCCGTCGAAAGCGTAGAGCAGCGAATAGACGCCGGTCGAGGAGACTTTGTAGAGCGTGCCATCGTTGGAGGGACCGCCCTGATAGGTCACACCATAAAGAGTCCCCGTGCTGCTCTTGGTCAACTGTGACAGCGGGTTTGCGCCATCGGAGCTGGCGGAGAAGTCGTGCACATCGGTGAAAGTGACGCCATCTTTGGTAAGGCTATAGATAGTGCCGTAGTTGTTCGCACCACCGCTGTAGGCTGTACCGTACAGTTTGCCGTCGCTTCCTTCGGTGACGCCGGAATACGGGTAACTACCGCCCGCGCCCGCGCCAGTATTGAAGGAGTGAATGATCGCAAGCGTCGGTGTGGCGCCGATGGTCAGCGAATAGGCTGCGCCATAGTTGTTGACGCCACCCTGGTAGGTCGTGCCATAGAGCTTTCCGTCGCTGCCTTTGATTAGCTCGCCGTAGAAGGGGTACCCTGGTTCGCTTAGTGACGGCGTCGTGGAGTTGAATCCTTTGAAGCTCCAGTAAGGCGTGACGGTCGCGACCGGATTGCCGCTCACAATTGCAATCGTCATTTTGTAGACGACGCCTGTGCCGTTCACGCCGCCGTAGCGGGTCGCGCCATAGAAAGCGCCTGTGCTGTCCTGAAACAGTCCGCCATAGGCATAGTAGCCGGTGTTTGTGTTGTCGAAACTGTAGAGTGTGATCACAGTACCTGACGTGCTCATACGAAAGATCGAGCCGTAACCATTTGTGCCGCCGTAGAGCGTCGTGCCATAGAAGTAGCCGTCCGATGCCTGGATCAACTTGCTTGCGGGCTGGTTACCGCTGGAGTAGTTGTTCGCAAAACTGTATAGCTTGGTCAGGCTGTCGGCGTGTGCCGCTGTGGGAGTAAGGTGCGTGAACAGCAGCGCTGCCAGCATGAGAAGAATGCGGCGTGCGCCTGGGCGCGGAGTGTTGGTTCTCAAAGCGTTTGTCCCTTTCGTTGGTTTGCGCCGCTTGCGATGCGCCTCACTGCACATCGGGCGGGCACTGCGTCGTGTGAATACTACTTCGGGTTACTGCTCTAATGCGGGTTCTGTGCCAGCCGTATTTTCATGTTGGATGCGGTGGGAGAGTAAATACCGATGGCATAGAACAGGATGCGGATGGAAATCGAGTGAAAAGGGTGGTACGGACAGGCTTCAAGACCCGGGAGAATGCACTGACAGATTGCTAGCAGATTAACGAGTGCGCTCAGCTCTAAACAGCACAGTTGTTTATGTGTTATGACAGCGACAAAATAATGTATTGCAAGAATCGTGCCAAAATACCGAATCCGACACAAATAGTTTTCTTGCACCTGATTGTTTTGCCCTTATTTGTCTCCTCGGTCGTTTACTACTCTATGAAACTTGACCTGACGCAGGGTCGAGTTGGGTCAAAACGCTCCTGATAAACGACCGACCGGATTTCATTATTCGTTCGATACGCTGTCGTTCTGCTGCAGTACTATTGTATAGCGTATTGCAAACAGTGACTATGAAGATTTTCACAGCAAGGGTGTAAACTATCTCACAGTCACGCCTGCTTTACGGTCTGAACGCAAAAAAGCGCCTCCGAGACAGAAGCGGAAGCGCGTTCATAAATCAGCGGGATGAGACGGACAGCGAAGCTAGAGGCAGGCCGCTTTCATGCTTGCAAAGGGGCAGCGGGAATAAGCTCCGCGATAAAGATAGTGCCGCCCGAAAGCGGTATTCGACGCAGCGTGTCGGACCGCAACTGTGCCGGAGAAGCTTCCCTCTCGCCATTTGCGCGATATGTAATCATACAGTCGAACGAATGATGCGGATATGAGACCGTGACGGTTTCGTGCCTCGTATCGACAGCAGTACCCGTCTTATCAGGAACTTCGTTCTGCCGCGCGCTCCGCAGCCAGGCAGTAACAACGAGATTGCCATTCGCTTTCTCGAAGCAGTGTATCTCGCTCTGCGAATCGTTCGGCTTTTCGAGCACGACATTGCTATCGACACACCGCACCGCCTGGTCGAACAGACGGTTGTAGAATCGAAGCGCATAGAATGCCGGTTTCGGCTTGCCCGCGACGTCGAGAATTCCGAGAAACTTGTTGTTGTCGTCGCCGATCACCGTCTGCGCTGGCTTCAAATCGTTGATCCGGTACCAGGCTGTCAGCGACAGCGTGCCAGTGCTGAGCGCGAGCAGATGTGTCTTCAGAAGTGCAGTCGCCTGATACTCGGCAGTATGCTCATAAGCGAAATACACAGGAACACCCCACTGTGTGACGGTGTTGGGCGCAAAACGGTAATTACTGTACCCGAACTCCGCCAGCCACAAATCGGGTGTCCCCTCCGGATTTTGGATGATCTCCGACATCGCTTTCAAGTGACTCGGATATCGCTCGATCACATCAGGACTCCATGTCTCGTGGTAGCTGTGAATATTGACGACATCGATGTAGTTTTCGATCGCGAATTTCATTTTCAGCGTGCGAAAAAAATCGGTCGGGAAAGTTGAGGCCTGTCCTCCCAGAATAACAATCGCTTTTGGATCAGCGCGTCGAACTGCCAGCGCGCCCTCTTTGACCATCTCCGCATACTGAGCGACCGTGCCCTCCCAGAACTCGTGGTTATCTGGCTCGTTCCAGAGTTCCCAGGAGTGGATTTTGCCTTTGTAACGGCTGGCGATCGTAAAAACGAACTCAGCGAACTTCGCCGGGTCGCGGGGCGCCTGCCGCCAGAAATTTTCCGGTTTTTCTGCCAGCCATTGGGGTGTATAGCAGACATAGGGGAGCAGCGTGATATGGTTGCGCGCCGCCATTGCAACCAGCATATCCCAGAACTGCCAGTTGTATTTTCCCTGCTCGCGCTCGACGCTCTCCCAGGCGATACCGAACCGCAGCATTGTGACGCCGGTTTTTCGCATCGTCTCGAAATCGCTCTTTACTTTTGCTTCGTTACGCGACTCTTCAGGATAATCGTCACACAGCGCAACCACCTGTCGAAAGTAACCATCACGATCCTGCTGCGCCGATCGCGACCATTGGAATCTATGAAGCGGCAGCGGACGGACCTGCGTTTTCGCCTGATCGGTCTGTGACATAGTCGTATTGGATTTAGAAGTCTGCGCCGCAGCACAAGTCCGATTGTCGATACCGATTACGAGGGCCGCTATCGCCACACAAAAACTCAATTTCGTAGTCATTTTTATTGGAATGAATGTCATTATATGTTAATCAGTAACTCTATAATTAAAAAAGACACGGGGCTGCCGCCCCGTGTTATAAGTTATGGCGGAATAGTCCCGCCTCTCCCTGATGAAGTACGCATCGCTGTGATGGAGTCAGGGAATGGAGCTACTGTTCCGTGCTTTCAAATTTGCCGGGCGATATGATCCGAGCAGCGGAATGCCATTGCCATAATCGTGAGCATCGGGTTGAAGCCGCCATTCGTGACGTGCAGCGAGCCATCGACGACGAAAAGGTTGTCCTGCCCATGCACACGTCCCCAGATGTCGGTTACCGAGTTCGTCGGATCGCTGCCCATACGACAGGTTCCCGCCTGATGCTGACCACCGCTCAAGAAAAGCCCGGGCGCGTCGCCCCAAATCTTCTCAGCGCCGCACGCAGTGAGCCATTCGCGAACTCGCTCCCACATAAACCGCGCCGTTTTAACCGTTTCGGGATGTGTCGTACCGGAAAGCCGTACGACCGGCAGACCGTATTTGTCACGCACCGAATCGTCGAGGGTTACACGCGCGTCTGGGCTGGGAATGTCATGCACGGGACCCGTTATCTGTAGGACGCGACTATAGTTTTCTCGCATCCAGCGCTTATTTTCGATTCCCCAGCGCGGTACATCGGCAGGCATTCCCCACTTCTGGAGGATCAAAGGCAGCTTGATGAAGTCATTAGCGATCATTCCGCCGCCGACGATTCCCGGGTTGCCATGGTTAAACTGGCAGGTCGCGAGCGATGCGCCCGGACCAATGCCGTCATAGATCGGTTCCGGAAGCAGCCCATGCGCGCCGGGGTAGTAATGCCCCTGCAGATTGCGGCCGACCAGATCGTGATCGTTACCCAGACCATTCGGATGCAGCTTGCTCGACGAAAGCATCAGCAGGCGCGCGGACTCGATCGCGCCCGCGGAAGCGATGACGACGGAGGCTAGCGCTGTCTCACGCACCGCCTGACCATTCTGCATCGTAATATAGGTAACGCCAGTCACTTTGCCCTGCGTATCCGTTTCGATGCGCTCCGCCTGCGCTTCGGTAATCAGTTCGCAGTTCCCGGTCGCCAGCGCCCGTAGCGTTACGGTATTGTGTGAGCCGTTCTTCGAATCGTTCGGACAGGCAAAACCAACGCAGTGCTGACACTGAATGCAGGCAGGACGACCCTGATAAGGAACGCTGTTGATCGCGAGCGGGATCGGGACCGTGTTCCAGCCCAGCTTTTCTGCTGCTGCCTGCATCACTTTACGCGATCGGTTATCGGGCAGTGGCGGCATCGGGTAGCCATTGCGGCGAGGCGCCTGAAAGCGGTTGCCGTGGTCGGAACCCGCGACGCCGATTTCCCGCTCGGCGCGCTCATACCAGGGCTCGAGGTCATCGTAAGTGATTGGCCAGTCCGCCAGCGAGCTTCCTTCCGGTATGCCGTACGTTGACGCCATACGAAAATCCTGTGGCATATAGCGCCATGCTTGCGCACCATAGACCCGCCCGCCACCGCCAAGCACCATCGCATTGTTCTGGTAGTAGGATTGGTAAGGAAGTGAAACATGAACTTTCCCGGCGGAGTCCTGCCATGTGCGCGGATTGCCTTCGAGTTCGGGACCCGTATTGTGTCCATAGACGGAAAGACGGTGGTTGCGCAGGTGGTCACGAGGGATGTCCTCGAAGCGCATTGCTTTGCCGCGCTCCAACAACAAGACTCGTTTACCGGCCTCTGCGAGCGTGCACGCAACGATTCCTCCCGCTACTCCGCCGCCAACAACAATTGCATCATACGTTTTCATGGTTTAATCCGGATCGCTCTCATAAAAATGGAGTTGAATTTCTGATCTTCCCTGCCTGTAGCAAGTTGTTCAGGGGGCACAGTACAGGAGGCGCAGGACACCCTGCCAGCCGAAGCCGAATGTGCCGACACACGCAGGGAGGAGCAATTGTGCTTTAAGTCGTACCGCGTCAGGGAGAAATTATATCCGCGTCCCAATTCGTGCTCGCGAAGTTTCGGGAAGCGTCCATATTTGCTCCCTTTTCCCTGTAAGCGTCCGTTTGCAGGGAGCACAAGTGGGGTTGCACGTTCGGGGAGAAGACTGACTTATGACTGCGGATCGAGTATGATCTTTGCCGACTGATGTGAGGCGGAAATTTCGAATGCATCCTGAATGCGGCTCATTGGGAGACGATGACTGATCAGCTTTTCCGCGAGCGGCGAATTACGGATTACGTCCATTACCTTCGGGAAATCGTTCAGGTTGTAATGCCAGGCGCCGTAGAGCGTCAGACCTTTGCGAATCATGTCCGGGCTGATTTTGATCGCCAGTTCGTCATTACATTCGCCGATGAAGCCCGCTTTTCCTTTCGCTCGAACCGCGTCGATGCAAAATCGTTCGGCATGTACATTGCCGGAGCAGTCCAGCGCGAAATCGACGCCGAGTCCACCGGTCGCTTCACGCAATTTCGCGAGCGCATCGGGGTCTTTCGGATCCCATACTGCTTCGACTTCCAGCTCTTTCGCCTTTTCGATGCGCCAGGGTATGCTCTCGATAGCCATTACACGCGCGCCCCGGTACCGAGCATTGACGATTGCTCCCAGACCAACCGGTCCAAGGCCAGTAATCAGCACGGTGTCGCCCGTGCTGACACCCATCGCTTCGAAGGCTCCGAACGAGGGACCGAGTGCGCAACAGGCGAGTGCAGCACGTTCGTAAGGAACGTCATCCGGTATCGGCAGCAGGAGCCAGTCTGGTTTGAGCAGGAATTGCGCCATCGTGTCACAGCCTGCGACCGGACCAGCATAGCCGCCGAGAGCGAATGCCTGAGCGCAATGAATATAGTCGCCAGAGCGGCAGAGTGCGCACTCTCCGCATCCCGCCAACGGCATCGCGACGACACGATCGCCAACATGAACCCGCGCCGAATCCCCGACCGCGACGACCTCGCCTGCCGCTTCATGCCCCATTACCGCCTGGGGCTGACCGGCGGTGAAGCCCTTGTATTCCGCGCACATCGGAGCGGCATATACTTTGACAACCACCCAGTTTCCATGCGGCTTTAAATCCGCTGTATCGACTAGTTCCGCCCGCCTCTCACCAACGATCGCCGCTTTCTTCACGAACCACTCCTTGCCACAACACATATCCGTCAACTCATATCCAGGTCAAATCCAATGCAAACTTATTTATATATCGTGGTAAGGCCAGCCCGTTGAAAGACAGTCTGCATCGCTTTACCTGCCGTCTGGACCCGATCGAGATCAGAGGGCAACTCGTGCAGCTCTTTCTTGAAGGGTTCCGGTGTTACCGGGCCCTTGTACCCGATAGCGAGCAGCGCCTGCAGAAATCCGACAATATCAATCACGCCGGTCTCACCGGGCAGGCAGCGCACATCGTCCTGCTGAGCCTCGACTTCAATGTTGGCTGGCGCATCGTTGACATGGACGTAGACGACCTGTTCTTCCCACAGCGATTTGACCTGCTCGACTCTGCCGCCAGAAGTGTACAGGTGCCAGCAGTCGAGAAGCAGCCCGACATTTGGTCCGATCTGCCCGCCGAGCTCCAGCATCTGCTCCATCGTATAGAGAAAAGGGTGCTTGAATGTATCACGCAATGTTTTCGGACCGATGAACTCTAGCCCGAGCCGAATGTTGTGTTCGGCGAGTATACGGGCAATCGGAGTGAAACGCTCGATGTGAAAGCGGCGGTTTTCTTCGAGCGGACGATCGTTATCGCCAGGAAGTATCCAGGTCATCGTTCTCAGACAGCCGAGGTCGGAAGCGGCTTTCGCCTGTCTTGGCAGCGCTGCAAGCCCTGCCTGCCAGTTCGCTTCGCTCGTGCGCCAATCGGTCGGCAGTCCAAACGCGGCGGGTCGGACATTCGCATCGGCGAATATCTGTTTGACGTGCTGCAAACCATGCTGCTCGATCAGATTCGCTGCCTCGTCGGGGTTGAACTCGACGCCGCCGAAGCCGCCCGCTTTCGCCATCTCGATCGCCTGCGACAGACTATTGACATTCAGCCCGACTGCCCACGGGAACAAAGCGCTGTACATTATGCTCCTTACCTTCGGTCCCTAGCATAGACCCTCTCAAGCTTAGTGGACTGCATGAGGACAAAAGCGACTATGGGTTCGCCTTCGGCGGCAGATTCGGGGGCGCGCCACCTTTTTTTCCTCCAGCCATATACTGCGCTCTGACGTCGTCAATCGCAACAGCGGGTTTGTACATAAACACTCTGTAAAGCCCGC
>JBBQPY010000174.1:0-11143 GCA_038216735.1 Chthonomonadales bacterium | reverse complement strand
TATTGGATTGTGTGCGTTGCTGGCATGGGAAACAGTGCGTGCCAAGCCGCATCGCCTCGTTCGAACCCCACATAAATTCGGTCTGGCTTATGAAAATATCGTCTTCAATTCCGCCGATGGAACGAAGCTCAGCGGCTGGCTGATTCCTGCTTCGGGAACAGGCAAGGGTGTGATCGTCTGCTGTCATGGCGTGGACGGCACGCGCCTTACTATGCTGGCACCTGCCCGCATCCTGCACGCCGCCGGGTATGCCGTCATGCTGTTCGACTTCAGGGCGCGGGGCGAGAGCGGAGGCAGTCGCAGCACACTCGGCTATCGTGAGACCGATGATCTGCTCGCTGCGGTCGCCTGGGTGGAGGCGCGACCCGATTTGAAAGCGATGCCGATTGGCGTGCTGGGCGAGTCGATGGGCGGAGCGGTCGCGCTTATGGGCACGGCACGCAGTTCTACGATACGCTGTGTGATCGCGGAAAGCCCGTTCTCGCGCCTCGATCATGCTGTCGATAACCATTTCCGGATGCTGCTCGGCGTGGGTGGTCCTATCCTGAGCGTCCCGACGCGAATGATCGGCGAACGGCTGATCGGCAAAAGTTGCGCTGAAATCGCTCCGATTGAAGAAGCAGGGCGCATCGCGCCGCGCCCAATACTCCTGATCGAAGACGGAGCGGATCGGCTCTGCCCCGCCGCCGAAACGCAGTCTCTCTACAGAGCGGCTGGCTCGAACGCGACGCTCTGGACAGTTCCCGACGCGAAACATATCGGCGCAATCGAGACCGCACATGACGACTATGTCCGCCATATCACCGCATTCTTCGAAACCGGTTTGAAGGGAGGTCTTCACTGATAGTACTTGGAAACGACTGTTACCAGCACATTCCATCAGTAATACCGTGCGCGCGAAAACCAAACAGCAATTCGATCTCCGTTCTCAATGGCGTTTCTTACAGCAACGGAAACTGCGTAAACTGCCGGGCGAGCGAATGCAGACCGTCCACCACTACCTTCGGATCGGCGTTCGCGTCATGCTGCAGCCAGGTACCGGTCTCCCAAAAATCCCGCTCCTTGATAAAGGCTGGCAGAGCCAATTCCTCTTCATCGGACAGCGGGCGGACACTCCGATAGCCGTCCGAAAACGCGTCACACGCGGCCGCAATCGACGGATCCTTCCGGGCTGTGTCATCGCGCAGGGGCCACAATAAGCCGCACAAATCGTAGGCGCGGAAACCAACCACTGCATTCGAGAAGTCGAAAAAAGTCCGGCAATTGCTCCTACCTGTATTTCCTCCCTCCACCATATCCGCGTCAAAATGACAGTTTCCCTGGCGTAAATCTCCGTGAATCGCTCCCCATGCGTAGTAGCTGCTTGGTATCGCGACAAAGCGCGTTCGGCACTGTTCGGCAACCTGCAGGAAGACCTGTTCCGTTTTTGCGTTCTCGACCGTTTGCTGTCCAACCGCATCCGTGATATAGCGTGCAATGTGTTTGAGAGGCGCGCTCAACAGACGTTCGTCGTCAAACATACGTGGCTACCCCCATTGCGCGCTTGATCTGCACTAAAATCAATGGTCGACTCATTCCACACCCTTATCTATTACATGCGAATACGCAACCAACCTATGGCATATTTGTTGATTATATTGCGATCTATTCTATGAATGCGCCTATTTTTATGCGTACTATTGACAAATCTATTGAGAGATGATAACATATATCTAATAACGAAAACGTTTTCGTGATTGCGAGGTGATTGTGTCAATTTCCATTCGTGAGGTTGCTAAGCAGGCAGGTGTTTCGAACGCTACGGTATCCAAGGTACTGAATGGGAGTACGGATACCATTAGTTCCGCAACACAGGAGCGTGTCCGAAGGGCTGCCACAGAGCTCAATTATCGCCCTAATGTTATCGCCAGATCGCTACGCCGCCGCCAGACGAACATAATAGGCTTTTACAGCGGGCATCATACAGCGTACTGGCCTGTAGAGGAAGTACAGCGAGGATGCGAGCAGTTTCGCAAAGACCTGCTCATCAACGGCGCATTCCGCCATGGTTCTGTCGAAAGCATTACCACCCAACTGGCTGAGGGACTTGTGGAAGGACTGGTTGTCGTTGCCCCCCCCGGTGATGCGGTAGTGGCAGCGCTCAACAGGGCAGGATTTCCGGCAGTGGCGCTGGCAGATCCGACGCCCCTGCTGCCTTCTGTAGGCGTGGACGATCGGGAAGCGGGTCGAATTATGGCAGAGCATTTATTTGAGCGTGGGCATCGCGATATTCTCTTTCGCACGCATTTGGAGCCGCGGTCTTCGGCAGATCGCCGCGAAAACGCTTTCCTGGAGAGGGCGCACGAACTGGAATTGCGAGTTATCGTTCCTACTCCTTGTCCGCATCCCGGTTACCTTACCGAAGAGGAGATCGCTCATCTGACCACTATTGGCTCACACCGTATTTCGGCAGTCGCCTGCTGGGATGATGACTACATGACGCCTGTGCTCCGTGGCGCACAGCATCTCGGCCTGAAAATCCCGGACGATCTGGCCGTCATCGGCTTTGGCGGTATGGCATTCGACACGGTTACGTTCCATCGACCGACAACCATTCTTGCACCTTGGCGTGAAGCAGCGCAGCGCGCTGTAGCAACTTTAATCGACATCATGCAGGGAAAGGAGGCGCTCCCAGAAACCGTGCTGCCGGTGCGCTTGATCATCGGCGATACCACCTGAACTCATATCGCGCAGTTGTCGTATCGGCGCGCAATCAAAAGCGGCGTATCTGCCCCTAGGCAGCAGATACTGCCTCTGGCAGAAAGGGACATTCCATGCATTCTCGAGACTCACGAGGTTTCACCCTCATCGAACTGCTTGTTGTTATCGCTATCATCGCAATTCTCGCCGCAATTCTTTTCCCTGTCTTCGCGCAGGCGCGGAGCAAAGCGCGACAGACCTCCTTACTTTCCAATGTGAAACAGATCGGACTCGGTGTGCTGATGTATAACCAGGACTACGATGAAAAGTTTCCCGTCAGTACCTTCTGGGAGAGTGAACTCGATAACACGACAATTACTGCCTCCTGGGTAGAGCGCATCACGCCCTACATCAAAAACGTTCCGATTTTCATCGCCCCTGGTGACGCATCTGCAAAAGCGGTGCCGCCGGATTCATGGGGACCACGCATCAGTTATGCGACGAATGGATTACGTATCGTAGCTTTTGGTGACGCCGAACATTGGGACTTTCGCGGCATCATTCCCTTGCATAATCGACAATGGGATGACATTACGGGACGATCTCTGGCGGAGATCACTCGGCCTGCCGATACCATTCTGCTCGCCGAAAAGTTTTCTGATGATGTTCGAACAAATGGCGTAAGCTGGATCGATGGCAATGTCACCAAGTTTCCAGTTCCGGTTCTGGACGCAGACACCAATACTAACAACGACATCCACGACTTCAATCAGACGTACGCAGGATTGATCCCGAACGCAGCGCGTCCGGAAGCCAAGTACCCGGCTGGCAAAAATGGAGGCGTCTCTGCAAAGTACAGCGAGCAGGGCAATTTCGCTTTCTCGGATGGTCATGCCAAGTCCATGCGCCCGGCAACGACTAACCCGGACGGCAAAAACAAACCAGATATGAACCTCTGGGATGCGCTTCGGTAAGTAGCTGAGCAAGGTCGTAAATCCAACCCCAGGGCAGGGCATCTGATACTAGCCGTATCCGCATGTCCTGACCCTGCCATTTCGGCATAGTTCTACAATTGTCAGGAGTAACGAGCAAACATGAGACCTACCAGATTCCTGTCTTATTTTATACGCACGACTCTGCTGATATGCGTTGTGGTGGGATGTCCGCTCTTCGGAGTTGGATGCAGCTCCAGCGCAAAGACAGAAGCGGAGACGGATACGAAGATGCGGGAAGCGATTACTCGACCACTCAAAAAAAGCGATCTGCCTGCCGAGGCGCAAAAGATCATGTCGAGTGACGGTACGAGCACAAAGCAATAAACTAAACGCGCATGTTTTATCTGCCGCAAAGAAAAGAAACAGCCCTGCTTCTCATGAAATCATGAAAAGCAGGGCTGTTTTTGCGTGGACGATCTGCCAGGGTGAGGTCATTTACGATGTGACAGCAATATTACCGTCCGGCAGTTCATCAATACTGCAAGGCGGGAGCGTCAGGCGAACTACCTTCCTCACCAGTGGTTGCTTTGACTCTCTGTCAGGGCGTCTCTACTTCCTCAACGATAAATTGAAGCGGGGCATCGACATCGTCTTCAGGGGCAGGCGTCCAGTTCGGAGGTGTAATCGCGGCATAGAGTGCGTGAGGAAGCCCGCCACGATATGCCCAGCCCTGATCGCCGTAGCTCCAGTGCCAGAACTCGGAAGGGTAGTTGGTCAGTCCGCCTGCGCCGAGCGCTTCGCCGAGTATATCCCGTGTTCGCCGCGCTGTGTCGGATAGTCCGGGCGCGGCGAAGGGAGCGCAACGGGGATCGTACGGCTCGAACGGGCTGAAATGGTCGAGCTCCTGGCCTTTCTCATCGGTGAGCATTACGTCGATTGCCCCGCCCGTGGTGTGCGGAGGGGGCACGCGGACATCCATCGGTGCGCTGAAGCGATTGACGACCCGCTTGAGCATCACGTCGCTCCAATCTGGATGTCGCTCTTTGAACCGCAGCCAGATCGCGCGGTACATACGCTGCTGAATGATCGGCGCGCGCCAGCCCTCGATCATCGCCAGCCGGCAGCCAGCGGGCAGCGAGTCGACGGCGCGGCACAGACCCTCGGCGACCGTGCGCCGCACAACCGTCTCACGCCGATAATTGAAACGCGCCCGCGCAAACAGCAATTTTGGACACGCCTCCAGAAAATCGACCATCTCCTCATCGTTTTCGACGATTTTGACATGCCTCAGCTGCGTGACGGGCTCCGAGATCGACAGTTTTTTCGGTGGCTTCTCGCCAGCAGTTTTTACAGACAGGGACAGTTCGGGCGTTGCTGCCAATAATCTTTTCTCCATTCGTGGGCACTGTTATTCGGGAGAGTAATATTCTGAACATCGTGCGGGGATTCTCGCTGCGCCCTTCAGCCATTTAGCTCTCGGCAAGAAAGCGCGCTATCGATTCCGATATCAATCTCTGGCAGGCGGCAATCGCAGACCTTTGGGGATCAGCACACGGTCGAAGAGATCGAAGCCGAACTGTACCAGCAGCGCGAGCAGAGCGGCAGGAATCGCGCCCTGCAGAATCATTGACGTGTCATTGAGGTTGAGCCCACTGTTGATCGGTTCACCGTAGCCGCCGCCACCGATCAAACCCGCAAGCGTTGCCGCGCCGACATTGATCACTGCGCTGGTTTTGATACCCGCGAGAATCGTGCGCGACGCCATCGGCAGAAACACTTTTTGCAGTTGCGCAAACGGTTCGAGACCGAGCGCCGCTGCCGATTCACGGATTGGCCCGGGGATATCCTGCAGCCCCGTTGCGGTGTTGCGGACGATCGGCAGCAGGCTATAAAGGAAAAGCGCGACGATAGCGGTATTCGGGCCGATGCCAAGTAGCGGAATGAAAAGCGCCAGAAGCGCCAGTTGGGGGATCGTCTGCACGACGCCCGTTGCGCCTAGAAGGAACCCGCCGAGCGGACCCGGACGGCTGGCAAGGATGCCGAGCGGAATGCCGACGACGATCGCCAGCAGCATGGAGAATCCAACGAGCGTCAGGTGCTGCTTCGTCAGGCGGGGGATATCGGAGAGCAAGCTCTTTGCAGCAGTGTTCGCCGTCGTGCCGTCTAGCGAGAATGTGGCGGCCGCAGCCGCGTAGTCTTTTTCCTTTTCAGCAAGTGCGTTCAGCGCGATCATGCGCGCACCGTCGATCTTGCCTTCCAGGGTTTTAAGCGTTGCGATTGCCTTAGCGGGCATGTCGAGCCGATAGAGAAACAGCGCTTTGTACTGCGGAAAGAAATGCAGATCGTCGTCGAGCACGATCAGATCATATTTCGCGATTTTGGCGTCAGTCGAATAGCACTCCTTCAGGTCGATCTGATCATTTTTCAGCGCGGTATAGCCAAGACCATGTTCGATGCCGTGCACATCGCTCATCGTAATGCCATAGTGCGCGAGCAGTGGCGTCCAGCCATCCTGACGCCCCAGAAACTCTGGCGTGGGACCCGCCCGCAGTTCCGGGTGCTTCTTAAGGTCGGAGATCGTTTTGATGCCGAGTTTCTCCGCTTTGCTGCGCAGCATCACGAGCGCATAGGTGTTATTGAAACCTAGTTCGCCCGTCATGCCGATGCCCTGCTTTTGCAGCGCGGCGCGCATCGCTTCGGGCGACAAATTCTTCTGCTTGAGTATCTCTTCGCCGATCGTTCCGGTGTACTCGGGATAGCAGCCGATGTCGCCGTGCAGAAGTGCCTGCCATAAAATAATTGTGCCGCCCATCCCCTGATCGTGAGTCGTCTTGAAACCCTGGGTCGTGAGAAGCTTTTTGACGATTTCGCCCAGGACATAGGACTCGGTGAATTTCTTCGACCCGACCGCGACCGATTGCCCAGTTGCGCGCAGTGGCATAGCAGCAACGAAAATCATCGCGCCTAGCAGAAAAAGAAGCAGCAAAGGATTGCGATTTGAGTTTTTTGTCCATAGGCTGGCTGACTGCAAGCCGCGCGGATGGCGGTTTTCAACCGCCGGAGGCCGATCGAATAGATCGAAAGTATTGTTAGGATTGGAGCGCAGCCATTCGGAAATCATATCTGGACAAGGCTCCTCTGCGCGTTCAGAAAATCGGTGACGAAAGGCGCGGCGGGGCGGTCGCGCAGGTCGGCGAGCGATCCCTGCTGCACGATATGTCCTTCCGAAAGCAGCACGATCGTATCGCCGAAATAGCCCGCTTCGGGCATATCGTGGGTAACGAGTACGACGGTCTGTTTGAGTTCCGCAAAGATTGCTTTCAGGTCAGTCTGCAGACCGGCGCGCACGAGCGGATCGAGTGCGCCGAGTGGCTCGTCGAGGAGCAGAACATCGGGGACGAGCATCAAAGCGCGCATCAGACTGACGCGCTGCCGCTGTCCGCCTGAAAGTTCGACGGGATACCGCAGCAGACCTTCGAGGGGAAACCGAGTTAGGCGGCATAACTCCCGCAGGCGATCTCGCGATTTCACCGGCTCCTGTTTGAGCCGCTCCGCCATCAGCAGCACATTCTGCCGCGCTGTGAGGTGCGGAAACAGCCCGCCGTCCTGAATCACATAGCCGACACGACGCCGCAGTTCGAGCAGCCCACTCCGGGTGACGCGCTTTCCGTTGAAATCGATCGTGCCGGAAGTCGGCTCGATCAGCCCGAGCATCAGGCGCAGCAGCGTAGACTTGCCGCAGCCACTCGGACCGATCAACACAGTCGTTTTGCCGCTCTCGATCGTGAGATTGGTAGGCGCGAGTGCGGTCATTTCACCATATTTTTTGCTGACATTGTCGAGTTGAATCATAGGATAAAATAGCCCGGTTGAAGTAAATCGAAGATCGTTACGAACTCAGCAGTTCCTGCCAGCTTTCGACTTCCAGCAGCCGCTCGACGAGCAGCTCAAGATGCTCCAATGAGGGAATTGCATCGATTGCGGTCTGCGTTGGGACGTCCGGTGTGCCATAGCGCTTGCCGCCCAGCCTGATCAGCAAATTGCGCGCCTCTTCTGCTCTGCCTTCGAGCTTTCGTTCGAGTTTCCCCTTGCGGATGATCTCCTGGTAGGTCACCGAATCTTCCATGCCCAGCACTCCTTTCAGCAACTGAGTTGCGAACGCATTATCATACTTCAACTCCATCAGAATGTAGGCGGCCGACCATAATTCCTGTGCCTGCGAGGAGGTAGCTTCCGCCCGCAGCCGCACCGTCATCCGGCGTACCACCTCCGGCAACTCTGCACGCGCAACCGAAGTGAGCGGAGCTAGGGGCAGGATGGCCAGCGGTCCGGCAAGAAGGCTCTCGACCGAGCGCTCCCACAGCCGCACGATCCTGTAGTGAAAACTGTGGATCGGCTCGCCGTCCTTGGGATCCCTGTGCACCACGCTGCCCGTCATCTTCGGCCCATCCGCTTTTTTCCTCAGCAGGATCAGGACGCTTCGCACAGGAAGTTTATGGCGAGCGAGCAACAGCACATTATACAACAGAATACGCTCGCCGAGTTCAGCATCATAGCTGGATTGAAACTCCAGATGCAGTAGTGACGTTTTTGCCGAGGCGTGGGTTTGCCGACCGGATGTCGCGGAGGGTTTGCCAGCAGTGACACGCAGCACCTTGTCCGCTTCGGCAGCAAGCGTCGAGAGATCGGCGTCGATCACCTCTGCCGAGCCCGTTAGACCCACGAACTCGAGCCATGCATTCGGTTGCGCTTCAATCAGATGCTTCAGCGTCTCGTCAAAAGGTTTGGACACAATATGGGTAGTTTCCTTCCAGCAGCCAGTGTATGTTTCCCGGTGTGTATTTCCATGGAGCACCGAACACTACTCTCGTTCTACCGGCAATGTCGGCAAAACGCTGAAAAGAAAATTATGATCACGAAATAAGTTAAGAAGCGACAGGCAGACGAATGCAGCGAAGGAAGGCGTTTGCAATCAAAACCTATTCAAATCAAAGACTATTTCGCGCACCGCAATCCGAGGAAGCCCTGACGATAGGTCGGCAGATACCAGTTGCGGAAACTGGAGCGCAGGATGCAGGGATCGGTCGCCCATGAACCGCCCCTGCAAACAAAGTGCCGCCCGTCCATGTGCTCCTTCGAATAGCCATCATACGGAAATGCCTCGAAGCCGGGGTAGGGCACGAACGGCGATGACGTCCATTCCCATATGCCTCCTGCCATGCCGAAGAGACCGAAAGCGTTCGCCGAAACAGCTTTTTTGCCCGATTCTTCGTCTGGCTTTTCTTCGAGTATATTCAAAGGTTTCGGCGCAGAACGCTCCTGATTGCAGTCGGTTTGCGCTGCTCCGTGAGAGTCGTTGCCCCAGGGAAAGATTCGCGATTCGCCAGTCGCGGGGTCGAAACGCGCCGCATATTCCCACTCCGCTTCCGTTGGCAGACGCCCCCCCGACCAGCGCGCAAAAGCGTCCGCTTCGTACCAGCTAATGCTGCTGACCGGTTCGAAAGGTTCGATCCCGCGTACGCCGTTGGAGCAATAAATGCCGTAGCCCCGGTGACTTCGGAACCAGTATTCGGGCAGTTCGATACTTTCGGCGGTGCGCCACTGCCAGCCCTCCGGTGACCACAACTCGGCGCGAGCGTACCCGCCGTTCGCAATAAACTCTGTCCAGCGCACCGCTGTAACCGGCAGCTTCTCCAGTCGGAAGGGCGCGACATAAACGGAATGGGGATTTTTTTCGTTGTCGTAACAGTGACGCTCATCCGAACCCATTCGGAATGTTCCGCCAGGGATTTCTATCCATCTATTTTGTCCTATGCTGCGCGGAAGAACACTCTCTTCAAGGTTCGACACGTTCAACACGCGCTCCGCTTCTGCCTGCGATAGGAGAGGCGCGACGGTTCGCTGGGCGAGCAGTTGTCGGAGTTCGGCGATCGTCTCCTGATGCTGGCACTCATGCTGATGTGCAAATTCCCAGGCATAACCGTCCGCGATCAGTGGGTGCCCGGTGTCGAGATCGGTCGTTTCCAGCGCGGCGAGGGTGCCTTCGTGGGTCGCGGCGAGATAGGCGATGATCGCGTCACGATCGGGCAGGTGGGTTCTATTGTCTTTCGGATTATCGGCGAGGTTGGCGAACAGGAAAGCCAATTCGTCGTCCAGGCAGGGCAGACCGAGAGCCTGCACCAGCGTCCACTGCTCTTCCGTCATGCCGATATGCCCGAAGTGCCAGCCGATCGGGCTATAGAAATCGTGGACGCGCATCGTCAAATGTTCGTCAGGTACGTCTGCCAGAAGCCGGAGCGTCTTTTCACGCGCCACTTCCAACCGTTCTCTGAGCTCTGCTTTTCGCTGTTTCTGCCTTATTGGAACCTGATTCATCGCATCCTGACTCACTCTTCTGCCTGAGCGAAATCGTTCGATCCTGCAGTCGAGATTTTTGTGCGGATGTTTCCGGCGGCATCGATCGGTTTGAGCAGCAGCACGGCGAACCAGTTGCGTTCATCCATCCAGTAGGCTTCCGTCTTGAGGCAGGCGGGTGTGCATAGTTCACTGAAGCTGTCGAGCGTATATTTATGGCTGTTTTCAGTATGAATCCGCTCATCTTTCTGAAAGTTGAAACTCTGTTCCAGATAAGCGATCGGAACCGACTGTTTGCGACAGCTGACGAGGTGCATTTCGATGCGCGATTCGGATTCGACATAAGGCGCTTCGTGCTCGAAAGCATCGAGGGCGAACTTCCCGCCGAGTTCGTTGTTGATACGTACGAGCAGATTTTTGTTGAAGGCAGCGGTAACGCCCGTGCTGTCATTGTAAGCGGCGGTCAGGATACTGCGCTCTTTGATCAGGTCGATACCGACCAAAACCCTATCTTCGGGCTTCATCTGCTGGCGTATACGCTGGAGAAATGCCTCCGCTTCGTCGCGGTCGAAGTTGCCGATATTGCTGCCGAGAAACAGGAAAAGGCGCGGAGAGTCTGGAGCGGGAAGCGCACGAATACCATCACTGTACTCAGCGGCGATTCCAGTGATAGTCAGCCTCTCGTAATCGTCGAGCAGTGCATAACAGGATTGGCGCAGGAAGTCGGCGGAGATGTCGATCGGCAGGTAGTGTAGTGCGGGCTGACGGTCGAGCAGCGCCTCGATCAGGAGACGCGTTTTGCTGGAACTGCCGCTCCCAAACTCGACCAGCGCAAGATTTTTGCCTGCGCTGTCGATCATTTCGCGCGCATTGCTGGCTAAAATGGCGTGTTCGGTGCGCGTTGGATAGTACTCCGGCAGCGCACATATCTGCTCAAAGAGAGCCGAACCAGCGGCATCGTAAAAGAAGCGGCTCGGCAGCACTTTATGCGGCTTCAACAGCCCTGCCTCGGTGACAGCGCATAGTTTCTGTTGTGGACGGCTTCCCGGCACGTCGATAAAAGTGAAACGATCGTTCATTCCCGCTCCATTCCTGCCAGTTCCGTTCTTGAGTAGGACTCCCGTCCGAGGGAATCAGAGAGATTCATCGCTACGCGCAGAGCAGAAATCGATGCC
>JBBQPY010000173.1:0-11179 GCA_038216735.1 Chthonomonadales bacterium | reverse complement strand
TTTATTGATGAGTCGGGTGCGCCGCTTCCGCTGTCACGGGTCATCAATAATTGCGTCGAAAACCGACGATCTACGTGTAGAAAGTCGAACAGGTGCATTTCTGGAAGACGACCAGTCATCAAATTTTATCTAAACGTCAATAGCTTTTGTAAGAGGGAATAAATCCTTCCCGTGAAGGGTTGCCCTTATGCCGCTTTCAGGGTACGCGTCGTCTGACCGACTGAATTAAGGTCGTGCAGCACCTGAGCGCAGTAAGACAGTTTGTGCTTCACGCTGGACAGATGGGTGACGGACAGCGTGAACAGCGGCACCTGACGGGTGCCGCCGCTGCGGTCTGCAACGTCCATCTTACCGGATCGCACGTGCTCCGCGCTGAAGAACTGTGGCGAGAGAACGGCAAAACGATCTGTCAGAGTTCGGCAGAACTCATGCACCTGATCGGCGCCGGTCAGAACCACGAAATCGTCACCGCCGAGATGCGCGATCAGGTCATCGGGCGCGCCGCAACTGCCTGAAACCTGCTGCAGAAGTCGTGCCAGCGCCTGAATCACCGCGTCGCCATGTGCCAGACCGTAGCAGCGATTGTAAGGTTCGAGGCTGCTGATATCGATGCGAACCACTCCTATTGCCAGCCGCGCAGTAATCCGCTCCTGAAGCGTCTGTTCCAGCACGACACGATTCGGCAGATTCGTCAGCGGGTCGGCATACTGGAGCCGATTGACCTGCGTCGAAGCCGTCGCCTCGATCAGCACACGCACCGGCACGACACCGACATACTCGGTTCCTCCGCGAACGACCACGATATCGGAATCGAGGCTGAGGTCGGCGCGGGTTGTCGCCTGCCTTGCCATTTCGCAGACCGATATGCTCTCCTCCGCAAGCAGCATGTTCGTATACATCCACTGGGAAACCGTCTGCTGTGGAAGCAGTTCGGTTGCCTTCGCGCCCACTGCCGCACTCAGCGCATAATCGAGGCTCTGGCGCATCAGCAATCCACGCACCCGGCCCTCCTCGACGACTACGACGCTGGTCAGACTCGGGTTTTTAGAGAAAGCGCGTACTGCCGATTCCAGCGGTGCATCGGGGGCGAGCATGAGACCTTTTCGCGCCATCCCGCCAACGGTAACCGTTCGCCCGGTCGCAATGAGAAGCCGCTGCTGTGCGCGCTGCGCGATGAACTCGCGGGTCTCACGCGGCACTCCGCGAAAATTGTCCACCGGTTTGCCCATCAGATAACCCTGCCCGTAGGTCACGCCGAGATCGATCAGCGTCGAAAGCTCCTCACGGGTTTCTACGCCTTCCCCGAGAATCGCCGTCCCGATCTGCTGTGCATAGCCGACAAGCGCCGTAAGAAGCGCGCGGCGTTCCCCGCAGACGTCCAGGTTGCGCACCATCGAGCGGTCGAGCTTGACGAATTCCGGTCGCAGTTCCGCGATCGCATGCAGACTGCTGTAGCCGGTTCCTGCATCATCGACTGCGATTTTGAACCCCTGTTCGCGCAGAGAGGCGATGTCCGCCATCAGGCGTGGAAAGTCGCCGATCGTCTGCCGTTCTGTAATTTCGATCACGATGCTTGCCGGATCGAGACCGGCTTCGCGGGCGCGGACAGCCAGTGATCGATCATGTAGATCGAGACAGGCAAGCCCCTCCGCATCCATATTGACGAATAGAAGATGACGCAGTTCCTGTCGATTCGCCGTCAGGAAACACTGCTCCAGGCAGGCGAGGTCGAACCAGGAAACCATTCGCGCCTTATCCGCCGCTCGAAACATCTGTCCAGGTCGGCGCAGCAGGGCTCCGCGCGGCGCGCGAATCAATGCCTCATACCCCAGCACTTGTCCGTCGAACAGGCTCACGATCGGCTGAAACTGCGTACGCATCTGCTTGTTGACGATGATTTCGAGCAGCGAGTTCAGTTCCGCGATATTGCCCTGCATCGTATCGACAGCATACATTGCGCTGAGCGGGAGCAGCGTGAAAGCGGGGGGTGTATCGAGTGAGTCCTCGCCAAAAGAGACCGGCGCTCCGTCTGGAGCGTCGTCGGGGAGCGGACAAAAATCGGGTATGCTTCCTGTCTTCCATTCCGCGTCGAGCCTCCGCGTCAGCGTACGCTCTAAGGTGTGGATATGAATCGTGTCGACTGGCACACTTCCGCTGCGGACGCGAAGCGAGATAGCCCAGACGTCCGGCAGCAGATGCCATACCTGCGTGTCGACAGGCTCCATCAGGCATTCGCTCAGGTGTCGCTGCAGCCGCGCCGCCGTCAGCCAGCCGCTGTGTACCTGTGGTGCGCCGCGCACGAGGAGCGTCATACCGCCCGGTCTCAGCGCGTCGATCAGCCGTTCGAGCGGTTCGACAAAAGGCGCCGGGATCGGATGCAGCTCAGGCAGAGGCGAATCGAAGAATGGACTCGCGGCGAGACGGCTTCTTTTGTTTCTGCCCCGGCTGATCTTCTCGGTGGAATCTGTTCCACATTGTTCCCCGCTTTGTTCTCCACTGGTTTGTGTTTGTTTTATGTTTGCGTCCAAGCTTTGCCCCCGCACACTTTCGACGAACCGTCTGCGTACTATCGCGAGTACTTATTCCCCGTACTGTAGACAGGTTGTTCCATAATCGAGCGCAGTTGGGGCAACAGGCATTCGTACGGAATGGAGAACAGGTATTTTTGCGCATCGGGTTTATTATTAAGCTGATCTGAAATTCGGGAAACTATGAGTATGCAGAGAACGTATTTGACAATAGAACACTCAAGTGGTATCATAGTGACAGCAATAGTTCGCCAGATCAGATTTCACGAAATGCCACAAATTCACACAGACATACGATAACACGCAGGAGGATTCACGTAATGGGTAAAGCAGTAGGTATCGATCTGGGAACGACCAACTCCGTCGTTGCCGTGATGGAGGGCGGCGAGCCGACCGTTATCGCGAATGCGGAAGGAAGCCGACTGACCCCGTCTGTTGTCGGCTTCAATAAGACCGCAGAACGGCTCGTTGGCTCGAGCGCGAAACGTCAGGCGATCATCAGCCCCGATCGCACGATCATCTCGATCAAGCGCCGGATCGGCACGAATGACAAAGTTTCGATCGATGACAAGTCCTATTCGCCAGAAGAAATTTCGGCGATGATCTTGCAGAAATTGAAGGCAGACGCGGAGTCCTATCTCGGACAGCCCGTCACCGAAGCGGTGATTACGGTGCCTGCCTACTTCAACGATGCGCAGCGCACCGCAACCAAGAACGCCGGTGAGATCGCCGGACTGAAAGTTCTGCGTATCATCAACGAGCCGACAGCGGCGGCAGTCGCCTACGGTCTCGATCGTAAGAAAGAAGAAAAAGTTCTTGTCTTCGACCTCGGCGGCGGCACCTTCGATGTGTCCCTGCTCGAGATCGGTAAGACCGAAGACGGCGGCTCCGTACTCGAAGTCCTCGCGACCAATGGCGATACGCACCTCGGCGGCGACGACTGGGATGCTCGGATCGTCGATTTTGTAGCAGACGAATTCCGCAAAGAGACCAGCATCGATATCAAGAAGGATAAGCAGGCTTTGCAGCGTGTGCGTGAGGCGGCGGAGAAAGCGAAGATCGAACTCTCCAATGTCACGCAGACCAACATCAACCTGCCGTTCATCAGCAGCACACCGGAAGGTCCCGCGCACCTCGACGTCAACCTGAGCCGCGCCAAGTTCGAAGAGCTGACTCGCGACCTGGTAGAGCGCTGCCGCAAGCCGTTCGAGCAGGTGCTGACCGATGCGAAGATGAAGCCCTCCGAGATCGATGAGATCGTCCTCGTCGGCGGATCGACGCGTATGCCGATGGTGCAGGAGCTCGTCAAACTGCTCGGCGGAGGCAAGGAGCCGAACAAGGGCGTCAACCCGGACGAGGTCGTCGCGATCGGCGCGGCAGTTCAGGCGGGCGTTCTCGCTTCTGAAGGCGGCTCGACCGGCGCGAATATTCTGCTGCTCGACGTGACTCCGCTTTCGCTCGGAATTGAGACTCTCGGCGGCGTAATGACAAAACTTATCGACCGCAACACGACGATCCCGTCGCGGCGCAGCGAAACGTTCAGTACCGCCGAAGACGGACAGAGCAGCGTTCATGTCAAGGTCTATCAAGGAGAACGGGAGATCGCAGGCGCCAATAAACTGCTCGGCGACTTCCAGTTGTCCGGCATTCCGCCCGCGCCACGTGGAATCCCTCAGGTCGAGGTCACCTTCGATATCGACGTGAACGGCATCGTCAGCGTATCGGCGCGTGACAAGGGCACGGGTCGCGAACAGAAGATCACGATCACCGGCACGGGCAGTCTGAACAAAGACGAGATCGATCGGATGGTCAAGGAAGCCGCCGCGCACGCTGAAGAGGATAAAGAGCAGCGTGAGCGTGCTGAAGGGCGCAACCGGGCGGAGTCGCTCATCTATCAGACGGAAAAGAACCTGAAGGATATGGGCGAGAAGGCTCCTGCGGACTTGAAGGCGACGGTCGAGGCCAATATCAGCAACCTGCGCACCGCGCTCAACAGCAACGATACGAAGACGGATGAGCTGGCAACTCTGACCACCGAGTTGGAGCAGTCCACGTATAAGCTCTCGGAAATGCTCTATCAGCAGGCGACCACGGACTCGAATGGCGCAGAGCATAACGGACATGGCGAAGCCGATCAGGAGCATGCCACTCCGCATGCCGAGCATCCCGATGAGTCGGTGATCGACACCGAGTTCAAGTAAGCCGATCGACGGGTGACGACGGGCATTTCTCCCCTCTCCCTGATGAGGTACGAATGACAGGGAGAGGGCCCGGGATGAGGGCTGATTTGTGGCTGGGAAAGGAGGGCTTCGAGCGTGGCTGAAAAAGACTTTTATAAAACGCTCGGCGTCGCCAAAACCGCCAGCGATGAAGAGATTAAGAAGGCGCACCGTAAACTGGCGCGCAAGTATCACCCCGATCTAAACCCCGGCAACAAGAAAGCCGAGGAGCAGTTCAAACAGGTCCAGGAGGCGTACGACATCCTGTCGGACGCCGACAAGCGCGCGAAGTTCGATCAGTACGGGGAGATGTGGGCGCAGATGCCGACGGGCGCGCCCGGTCAACCCGGCGGCAGAACCAGCCCGAGAAATCAGAACGGATTCGGCGGTTCGCCATACGTTGATGTCGATGCAAGTGGCGAAGGCGTCAATTTCGAGGACTTTTTAGAGCGTATGTTCGGAGGTGGAGGGCGGCGTGGCGCGGCGGGTCAACCGGATTTCGGCACGACCTCGCGCTCAGCCGCGCCGCCGGAAGACATCGAGTTCGCTCTGGACGTGACGCTCGAAGAGGCGTTTCGCGGCGGCACGAAACGGTTTAATGTGACCGTTGAGGACGTCTGTCCCGAGTGTGAGGGCTACGGTCAGAAACGCAATAGCAAAGGGCAGATCGACCTGAGCAATGCAACGGCTTGTCCACGCTGTCGGGGTGCAGGACGCATCGAATCGCCACGCTCCGGGCAGGTGAATGTGCCGCCCGGCGCGTGGGATGGGATGCGCTCGAAGCTGGCAGGTCAGGGTGCAGCGAATGGCAAGGGACGGCGCGGCGACCTGTATGTGCAGCTTCACATCCTGAAGCATGCGAAATTCGAGCGTGACGGTCAGGATTTGACGTTCGATGTTCCGGTTCCCTATACGATCGCAGCACTCGGCGGCGAGGTGTCTGTGGAGATGCTCGGTGGAGAGACGCGGCAACTCAACGTCCCGCCCGGAGTACAGCCCGGACAAAAAATGAGGCTTGGCGGGCAGGGGATGCCTGCGCTGCGCGACCGCAAAGCCGGCGATGCCTATGCTCGTGTCCGTATCGGTGTGCCGCGTGATCTGAGCGATGAGGAGCGGAGCCTCCTCAAACAGCTCGCGCGCCTGCGGAATGAACCGGTGCGTGATTTGCCTTGACGGACGAATGATATTCCGTTATTTGTTCAAAAGTGGAGGTAACTATTCACCTTCGTTTGAGAATTGGTACTTCTCCCTCTCCCGCGAAGCTTCGGAGAGACGGCCGGGGTAAGGGTGAATAGTTACGAGTGGAGCTTCGGTCCCGGGGTCGAAGGAGAGTTGCAATGGCAGCACACGATAGTTCTGAACCGGTCTATATGATCGGAATTGTTGCCGAACTGACGCAGATGCATGCGCAGACGATCCGCCTCTATGAGCGGCTCGGGCTGGTGACACCGCAGAGGCGGAGTAAAAACCGCCTTTATTCGGAGTCGGATGTCGAGCGGCTGAGGCAGATACGGCGGCTGACACAGGATATGGGTGTCAATCTCGCCGGCGTCGAGGTGATCCTCGATCTGCTCAAACGGATGGAGCAACTGCAGTCCGAGCGGGACGCAGTGCTGGAACGCAGCCGCGAAATCGAGGTGCGCGTACGCGATTACTTGACCCATACCGGCGGCAAATTCCCATGACTGGATCGGCTGGAACCACTGCCCCCCGGTCGTCCTGCGCCCGATCTGCTCGCGACACCGCCAGCGGGCAGGACAACGAAACAGATCACTGCCGCGCCGATCATCACGCCCCCGCCGCCGCGCAGACTGCTGGCGAGCGGCAGGGTAACGCTCAAACGCATCCGTATCCAGACTACGGAGGAAACGTCCTCCTGACACTTACCCCGCGTGAGAAGGCGGCGAGCTCAAAGCTGAGTTCGCCGCTTCTTTGTGCTCATTTATACCGATTGCGCCTCCAGGAGGTGGAAAGGGGCGCAGGCTAGTCGACACCAACAGGCGCATGAGAACGCGGCGGGGGCGGAATCCAGGTTGGATCGTCCTGCGCCAGCAGATGAAGCCCGAGCCGCTCACCGAGTTCGTCGTTGGTATGCCGGTCCACCCAGCTTCCGAAATTCTCCTCCGTTGCCTTCTCGGATTTGTACGAGTGCAACAAATTCTCCAGCGCGAGATGCACCTTGTCCGCAGGCACCTTACGCGAGATGGCGCGCACAAACTTCGCGTCCGCTCCAAGCCGTCCGCCTAGACAGACATCATATGCCTCGACCTGGGTCCCGTCTACCAGGCGAGCCAGACAGCCCTGCAGACCGATATCGCCGATATGGTGCTGGCCACAGGAGTTCGGACAGCCATTGAGGTGAATGCGAATCGGCTCGTCCCACAAAAAACGGCTTTCCAGATGCGCGACGATATCGTGCATTTTCGCCTTCGTCTCCGTCAGCGCGAGATTACAAAACTCGTTGCCGGTGCAGGAGACGGCGCCTTTATGAAACTCCGATTTGTCCCAGTCGAACCCGGCGGCGCGCAAGAGTACTCCAACCGCGGGCAAATCAGACGTCGCGAGGTTCGGGAACAGGTAGTTCTGCTGGTTGGTGGTTCGCAGCACACCGCCACAATATTTCTCAGCGATTTCGGCAGCGGCAAACATCTGCGCCGCTGTCAGACGACCCGTCATCACAGATACGCCGATCCAGTGCCTGCCGACCTGCTTCTGCGCGTGAATTCCCAGATGATCCTGCTGCACCGTTCCGACCGGGTCGATCTGCGGAAGAGCGGCTTCGGGCGTCCAGCCAAGCCTTGTGATCAGCTGTTCGCGGAATTTCTCTGCACCCCAGTCCGCGACCAGAAACTTGAGTCGCGCATGATTGCGCCGGCTGCGATAGCCATCATCGCGGAAGATCTCAGTGACCGCACGGCAGATGTCCACGACCTGCTCCGGACGCGCGAAGATGTCGAGCTTCTGTGCAAAATAAGGCTGGGTGCTCAAGCCGCCGCCGACACGTATCTGAAACCTGATTTCGCTCTTGCCGTCACGAACCCGCTGCACAGCCTGGATACCGAGATCATTGATCTCCGGCTGATTGCAGTGGATCGGGCAGCCCGAAATCGAGATTTTGTATTTGCGCGGCAGATCCGAAAAATCTTTATTGTTCTGGAAATAGGCGGTCACGTCGCGCACGATCTGCCGCGTGTCATATATCTCGTGCGGATCGATGCCCGCGACCGGACAGCCGCAGACATTGCGCGTGATATCGCCGCACGCGCCTGCCGTCGAAAGCCCGGCCGCCGTCAGTTTCGCGATCACAACGGGCAGGTTTTCGATCGTCAGCCAGTGAAACTGAAAGTTCTGGCGTGTCGTGATATCGGCGATTCCGTTCGCATAATCCCGGGAGACCTCGGCGATAACCTGCATCTGCGCCGCTGTTAGATCGCCGCTCGGTATCTTGACCCGCAGCATGAAATGTCCTTCGTTGGGTTTCTGCTGATAGATGCCGTACCAGCGCATCCGCACAAAATCTTCAGGGTCGATGCTGGCGAAACCGGTCTGTGCATAGCGCACGATATCGTCCCAGACATCCAGCCCGTCCTTCGCCTTTTTAATAGCCTCTACATCGGCTTTCGCCATCACAAATGCTCCTGTTCCTTGCTTTCCCTACTCGACGTCTCATACTCGGATATAGGGTCAAACGACTTCTTTGAGCCGACCGGTGTCTATATCGTATACGAAGCCGCGCACAGTCACCTCGTCCATAAACCATGGATGCGTGCGCACTTTTGCGACCTGCTCGCGTACGTTGGCTTCAAGATCGGTAAAGGCATGAAAGTGCAACGGGGACGCTGCCGTTCTGCCCGTTAGCTGCTCCATCCGCTCCCGGATTTCTGCGTCGGATTGCGCCATCATCATGCCGCAGTCTGTGTGGTTGATCACCATCACCTCACGCATCCCCTTGAGATGATACGAAATCAGCAGTGAGCGCAATGCATCATCGGTCACGATGCCCCCGGCGTTGCGAATGATATGCGCATCTCCGACCCGCAATCCCAGCATCTGCTCGACCGTCGTTCGCACATCCATGCAGGTCACTACAGCGAGTTTTTTTACCGGCTCGGAAGTCAAATATTTAAGCGAATAGGTATTCGCATAGTAGTCGTTGGCACGCAGTACCTCGTCGATTACGCTCGTCATTTCCGTCCTTGTTTCCTGTTCAGTTGATTTTATAATCGCGGCTCACGATGGCATCGATTGCAGCCTCTTCGCTTTTCGCGCTTTCATTTTACCCGAGTGCAAAGAGGGATAGCATCCATCCACATATATATAAAATCAATCGGAATAGTCAACAATGACGTATAGGAGTATACTTCAGAAAAATCCTCCCTGTCAACCGAAAGCCGCATCCAGAATATTCATGACGTCGCTGCGTCTCCTGCTGCGTAGAAGAATTGACAAAACGCCGCAGGACGCACACGGGGGAGTCGGCAGAATCAAAAAATCGCCTCGATTCTGCCTATGGTTCGGGAAATCGAGAACGTTTGGATTTCGCTGCCGTTCCACAATCGGGTACTATCGCTATACACACCGTTGAATTGAACTGTTACATCGGACTATCCGAACACGCTTCATAACGTACGGCCACGATAAGAATCCACGAGAAGAATATGAGAAAAGGGAGAAGAACATGAGCAACTGGTTTCGTCCTACCCACACAACCGCGAGATCGCTCGTCGGGGTCGCACTGCTGACTGCGATCGTTGGTCTCAGCACACTGAAAGCAAAAGCCGACACGATCGTTACTGGCGGCGCCGATAAAAAGGTCAAACTCTGGAAATCCGACGGCACCTTGATCAAAGCGATCGATGCGCACGACGGTGCCGTAACAGTGATCGCTGTGAGCTGGGATGGCAAGATACTCGCAACGGGAGGCGCTGACAAAAAGGTCAAGCTCTGGAACGTGGCGGATGGTACGCTCATCAAGTCCATCGACGCGCACGATGGCGCAGTCACGGCGCTCTCTTTCTCACTGGACAACAAAAAGCTGGCCAGCGGCGGAGCCGACAAAAAGGTCAAAATGTGGGACGTAACGAACGGGAAGATGCTCTCGTCGATAGACGCGCATGAGAAGGCGGTCGTAGGAGTCTACGCGCTGCCACAGATGACGATCACGGGCGGCGCGGACGGTCATGTCAAAATCTGGGATGACAGCGGGAGCAGCCTGTATGACATTCCGACTGCGCATGAGGGCGGTATGACGGCGATGGGCGGGATCAAAGACGGCCTCTTCACCGGCGGGGACGACGGCGTTCTCAAATACTGGAGCCAGGCATTGCAGGTTACCTATGAGGGCAAGCAGGGCACCGCGATCAAATCGATTTACGCACTCCCGGACGGCTCGAAAGTCTATACTGGCGGCGGAGGCGGAACTGTCAAAATTTGGGACGGTACCACACATAAACTGCTGACGGGCATCGATGAAGTCAGCAAGGGCGGCGTCAATGCGATCGCGGTTTCTCCCGATGGCAAACTGATTCTGACGGGCGGAGCGGATGGCAATGTCAAAGCGTGGAGCGCGGACGGTAAGCTATTGAAGACTGTCGATGCACACACGGGGGGCGTCAGTGCGATACTCTACATCAGCGACAAGAAGTCTGATGTGAAGCCCGAAGACAAAAAAGCCGACGCGAAACCCGAAGTCAAATGATGCGGGCGCAGCAAGCAGCGTCCCTTCAGATGCTTGCAAGCCTGAGCACCACCAGTAAAAAGCGTCACACTGCCAATCGATTTGGGCGGCGTGACGCTTTTTAGATTCTGCAGAGCCGTGGTCAGCGGCTAACGAAGCGCTTACGAAGTGTCAGACGGCAGTCAACTGCTTCGTCTCCTCGCGCTTTGCACCGTCAGCGGTGCGACGAGTGGAACGAATCGGCGCGGTAACAACGTTCTGACGCCGCTTGAAAGGCATGCGCAGTACGATCTTTTTATAGTCGAGACCGGAGGCGGTCAGCGCCTTATCCCAACTATCGAAACGGCGCCGTGCAGCCGTAATAAGTGTGATGTCGTACTCCTCCATGCTTTTGGCATTGAGGTCGATACCCTGCTCATGCAGTTCCAGAACGCGCGACTTGATCGTATCCTCGTCCCAGTCGCGATAACGACGAATCAGCCCGTAGTCGAGTCCGGCAGCGGTGACTGCACTGCGCCACGAACCGAAATGCTTGTGTTTGGTCGCAGCGGCGGCGAGCTGCGGATCGACCTGCATACTGACATGCCGCCAGCTGAGGTCTTCGCCTTTTTCATGCAATTCATGGATACGTTCGACGATCCGGTCGCGTGTCCACGATTTGTAGCGGCGTATATCGTCGTAGTTCAGTCCGGCAAATTCGATCGCTGCCCGCCACGACCCGAAATAACGGGTTGCTGCCCGCAGGAGCGCGACCT
>JBBQPY010000172.1:0-11214 GCA_038216735.1 Chthonomonadales bacterium | reverse complement strand
CAGGCAACACTCACCAGACAACCACACTTCGCTTCTGCTGCCATCCCGACCCCGACCTGCGTGTCGGTACTCTTTCGCACTCGAAACCCTTTTGGGAGTGGCTGCCGCACATAGCTGTATGTGCGCCCCCCCCCCGCCCGGTTTCTGGTGGTCATAGCGGCGGTGTCCCACCCGTTCCCATCCCGAACACGGTCGTGAAAGCCGCCTGCGCCAACGATACTTGCGGGGCAACCCGCCGGGAAAATAGGTCGCCGCCAGAATAATCAACAGCAAAGCTCCCGCTTCCCTACATGGTAAGCGGGAGCTTTTGGTTTTGAACTCGTATTTAGGGGAGAACAATTGCTAATATTTACTCGATCGATATTGTTCGGGCTGTCTATAACGGGTATATTAGAAGTGGAGAAGTACCGCGAATAGAGGGACACCGTACTTTGAAACATTACGATGTGATTGTGGTTGGCGCAGGGCCCGCAGGCAATGCCGCCGCGTATGCACTGGCGAAAGGCGGAGCAAAAGTTGCGCTTGTAGAAAAGCAAAATCTTCCTCGACACAAAACCTGCGGCGGCGGGATGCCGATGACAGTCTCCAATCTACTCGAACTCGAAGCAATGCGCGATTTGGCTCCCGAAGCATTTATTGAAGCGGACACACGCTTCATTCGTCACACCTGGAATTTCGCCGACCCCGTGCTTGCTCCGATGAACGATGAGAAGAATGATCTTCCGCGTGCTGGGAGTGAGGGCGATGCAATAGACGCGAAGCTGTCGCTCTGGATGGTACGACGTTCGATCTTCGATAATGCTCTCGCGCAGCGAGCTGCTAGCGCTGGAGCCGAATTGAGAGACGGACTGGCGATTCGCAAAATAGATTTCGATACATCAGCCAATACACCGCTGAGGGTTGCCGCAGAGGGCGTATCTGGTAGTTGGGAAGCGACTGCCGATACACTGATAGGGGCGGATGGCGCGAACGGTATCGTCGCCCGCACGGTCGGTTTGCGGCGTGAACGAGCGCTTGCAATTGCAATTGAGGCCGAAGTGCCACATACCTGGGGAGCTGGTCACGCCGACCTTCGCAAGGAGGTTTGTCATCTCGAATATGGCGCAGTCAAGCGTGGGTATGCCTGGGTCTTTCCAAAAGGCGATCACCTCAATGTCGGCGCGGGCGTATTTCGACCGCGAAGCGCTGAGGGGCGCGGCGATAGCAGTGTACGCGACGAACTTCACCGCGCGATACTCGACTATTTGAGAATTCTAGGAGTTCCCAGAACGCATCACGAAATCATCTTTCACGCACACCCACTTCCAATCTGGGACGGACTTGCACGCCTTCAAACTCAAGACAATCGTGTGCTCCTTGCCGGGGATGCTGCCGGTCTGATCAATCCATTTTTCGGCGACGGCATACTCCACGCGCTGAAAAGCGGTCAGATTGCCGCAAAGTGCATTCTCGAAAATAACCGGGCGGAGTATACGAAAGCAATTGGTACCGAATTCCAGACGAATTTCGATGCTGCGCTCAAACTGGCTAAGTTTTTCTACCAGTTCCCCAACTTCTGTTATCAGCACGGCGTGAAACGTCCCAATGCAACTCAGACCGCGACCCGCCTGCTTTCGGGAGAACTCGAGTTCGATAACATTTCGGTCCGTGTGTTGAGGCGCATACGTCAGGCAATGCGCCAATCCAACAAAGTGAGTGCGAAAGGTAGTAGTTTCGATCCCGTGACGGCAGTCGATATTCGAGATGCCACGCTTGCAATCAAAGGAGATACTTGAGATGAACGATGAGAGAAATCAGGAAATAGCTCGAAGTCAAAGTGACCACGCAACTGAAAATAACGGGACTTCGACCAAGAACTCGTTAGATCGCCGCCGTTTCCTTTCGCTGGGCGCGGCAGGAATCACCGCCGTTACGACAGCGGCATTCGGGGGAACTGCCTTTGCTCAAGCCGAACAGAGCGGACCCTCGAAAGGCAGTACGCACGCCAATATCATCGCCAAACCACTCCCTCCGAAGGTTTACAATACAGAGAAAGCGGGTATCAGCCGCAAGACGCATGATGAACATTATAAGCTCTACCAGAGCGTCGTCAAGAAGGTCAACGAGATCAGGGAGAAGCTCGGTGCAATGCCCGCCCCCGATCCGGCCAAGTCAAGCGCGATCTATTCTGACATTCGCGAACTGAAAGTGGAGTACAGCTTTGCGCTCGGCGGGGTCAAAAACCACGAACTGTATTTCAACCATATCGGCGGTACGGGTGGTGAACCGACCGGCGATATCGCCGACCTGATAAAGCAGGCATTCGGCTCCTTCGCCGGCTGGAAAGCTGATCTTAAGGCAACCGGCATAGCGGCTCGCGGCTGGGTATGGCTGGCGCACGACTACACGGACAATAGCCTGTTCAACTACATCGGCGATTCACAAAATACCTATCCTACCTGGAACGCAACTCCATTGCTCGGCCTCGATGTCTATGAGCACGCCTACTACCTCGATTTCGGTACGGCGCGCGCAAAATATATCGATGCGTTCTTTGAAGTGATCGACTGGGATGCAGTCAATGCCAATCTGAAACTCGCAGTCGCGGTTTATGGCGCCGCTAATGCAAATGGTGCCCAAAAGGGCGCATGATCGCTGAGGACTTCAGGTTCTCTAGATTCTCTTCCGAGTATTCGAAATTAGCTTTGATGCTCGGGAGGTAATGCTATGCGTGGAAAAGCAATACAGTTCGGTGCGGGAAGTATCGGTCGTGGCTTCATGGGGCAGCTCTTTCATGAGAGCGGGCTGGAAGTCGTGTTCGTCGATGTGTCCGATGCAGTCGTTGCTGAACTGAACGCGCGCAGGGAATATTCCCTTTACATTGTCGGAAGCGACGCGCAAAAGAAGCAAATCTCGAACGTACGTGGGATAGGATCAATGCATGCAGAAGCGATTGCGGACGAAATCGCCAGCGCCCAAATCGTCTGTACAGCGGTAGGCGCTAATGCACTCCAGCATATCGCTCTCCAGATTGCGATGGGCATAAGCAGGCGTTATCAGCAGAGTGGCGAACCTCTGAACATTTTGATCTGCGAAAATCTTGCGAATTCCGCAGAGGTGCTTCGGAACGCTGTCGCCACCAATCTTCCAGTCGCACATCGGGAAGAAATTCTTGTCAGAACCGGGTTCGTAAGGGCGGTCGTCAGCCGCATGGTGCCAGTTCCGACTGCAGCAGAACGTGAAATAGATCTGCTTGCAATACGTGCTGAATCCTACAAACATCTTCCCGTTGATGGTCGTGCAGTCGTGGGGACGCTTCCGCCAATCATAGGAGTGGAAGCGATTCCGAATTTCGGAGCGCAGGTAGAGCGTAAACTCTATCTGCACAACTGCGCACACGCGGTCCTCGGCTATCTCGGGACAGAAGCAGGCTATATATACGGATATGAAGCGCTCCACGATCCTGCGATTTCAGCTCTTCTTCGTGAAATACTCGACGGAAACGCGAACGCTCTCGCAGCAAAATACTATTTCACTCCGACAGAAGACGCTGAAACGAAAATATATATCGAGGACTTGCTTACTCGGTTCGACAACAGGGAGTTGGGAGATACCTGCCGTCGACTTGCCAGAGATCCGATTCGCAAATTAGCTCCCGATGATCGCCTAATCGGTGCCGCACGGCTGTGCGAACACACAAATGTGCCATTCGACGGTCTGGCGAAAGCGATCGGTTCCGCGCTGCGCTACGTAGATGCCAACGATCCATCCGCCGTGACACTGCAGACTATGCTGCATGAGGTGGGTTTTGCAGCGACTTTGGAGGGTGTCAGCAGTATTCAACAGGACGAAACCTTGTTCCCAATGGTACGCCGTATGTACGAGTATCACCCGCGTGATCGGGCATCTGGAAGAGCGTGAGGAGCAGCGAATTGAGCTTTGAAGTGCGACCCATACGTGAAGACGAACGCGAAGAGTGCCTCAGACTATGGTGCACCGTCTGGTCGGGAGACAGCGATCCCTACTTTCGGCGGTATTTCTATGGCGATGTGGAATGGCTGCCCTACTACACCTGTGTCGGCGTCCACGACAGTAAAATCGTTAGTGCCGTGCATATCTGCAAACGAACCGTTGCCTGCGGTGGAATGCGGCTGACGATGGGCGGTATCGCGAATGTCGCCACGTTACCAGAACATAGAGGCAAGGGGTACAACGAAGCCTGCCTCAAGATGGCGATCGCAGTCATGGAATCCGATGCGATGGACTTCTCGCTGCTCTTTACAGGCATCAATGCCTACTACGCTCGCCAGGGATTTTCGACTGTTTCGCGCCGCTCGCTTTCAGGGAAGCTACGTCCAGAGATTAATCCAATCGATAGTGACTATCGTGTCAGGAAAGCGGAAAACGCGGATGTGCCCGCAATTCGCGCAATTTATGACGACTACAATCAGCACCGTCCGATCGCAGTGCAGCGAGACGCCGCGTACTGGCGAGAGTGGCTCAATATCTCCGAAGCAAATATTCCTGACGACCTGCTGATTGCTACGAATGCACAAAACGAGATAGTAGGCTACGTGAAATCTGGCACTTTTAACAGTGCGGAGCCATACACTTCCGACGGCATCGGGGCTCGAGTAATCGAGTTTGGGCTGGGTGACGGGCTGAGCGATGAACGGAAAAACGCCGCAACGCTTTCACTACTGAAGGGCGTTGTGGCACAAATGCCGGCGGACAATCGAACCGCCCTCCGCCTCGATATCGCTATGGATCAGAACGTGTTATTTGCGTTCGATTCGCTAACGGTAGAGAAAAGCACGACTTCAGATGCATCCGGGATGCTTCGTGTTACGAATCGGAAAAACCTGCTGATGGCAGTCGCGATGGATGCCAACGAACGCTGGATTACTGCAGGAAGTCCGACAGGAAGGCTGGTTTTTGAGACGCCCGATGGCAATGTTGCGCTGGATGCAAGCGGCACTCTCTTGCGTGTTGAAGAAGCCGATCTAGAGGAGATATCCTTTCCACAGGAGACACTGTTCAGTTGGCTATTCGGATTTACAATAGCGGACAAATCCGAAACATCTCCCGAAATGCTTCCTCTGATCGCCGCCGTTTTTCCCTATTCACAAACTGGAGACGGGATCTATTGGGGCGCTGACGGATTCTGACCATGCTTACGATCCCTTTCACGGGAACGGTTCATTCGTACATTAGGGAGATAAGCTACAATTATGTCGTTGATGCTGAGTGAGATACATGAACAGCCGCAGGCCGTCGCCACGGTAATCGAACGAGAATATGACAGTGTGCGCAGGTTGGTCGAAGATCTCCGAGAGCGCGAAATCCGACATGTCGTCATCGCCGCCCGTGGCACCTCCGACAATGCAGCGACCTACGCCAAATATCTGATCGAGATCGTCTGCGGTATTCCCGTCTCACTATCCGCTCCTTCCGTCTATACTCTATATGATGCCGAAGTGCAGTTGTCCGGCTGTCTGATGCTCGGCATATCGCAATCCGGTCAGGCGACAGATGTTGTCCAGACACTTTCAGCGGCACGCGCGGCAGGGGCTTTGACAGCAGGTATTACGAATGTCCAGGGATCACCGCTGGCCGCCGTCAGCGATCACCTACTACTGTGCCATGCTGGCGAAGAGAAATCGGTGGCGGCAACGAAAACATATACGACTGCCCTCGCACTGGTTGCGCTGATTACCGGATTGTGGGCGGATCGCGCGCCTCTGCTGACTGGGCTTCGCCTTATTCCGGAGCAGATGCGTTCGGTACTCGAACTTGATGAACCGATCGCGCGAGCGGTAGAACGCTATAGATATATCACCGAATGCGCTGTACTGGCGCGAGGGCTAAACCAGTGTACGGCACTTGAAGCCGCGCTGAAAATGACGGAGACTAGCTACATTCTGGCAAAGCCCTATTCGGGAGCCGACTTCCTTCACGGTCCGATCGCGATGGTATCCGAGGGATTTCCCTGCTTCATCTACGCGCCCGATGGACGCACCTATCCTTCCCTGATAGAACTCGGATTGAAACTTCGTGAACGTGCCGCAGAACTTATCGTAATTGCGCGATCATCCGAACTGCTCGAGCTTGCTAAAACACCTCTGTCGATGCCCGTCGATGTCGATGAACTGCTCAGTCCTCTGCTCTATATTCTGCCAGGCCAACTCTGGGCATGCCACTTGTCTCATGCGCGTGGTCAAAACCCCGATCTCCCGCGCGGACTGTCGAAAGTAACGCTCACGCGATGAATAACGCGCTTTCGATACTCAAGGTAAGTCATTCAGTCAGGGCAGACGTCCCCGCCCTTTATTTCCAGGAGACGCTGATGGACAATCACAATGTAGACTCTCGCGATCCGCTAATACTGGTTTATGATGCACCGAATCAGGTCACCGCAGAATTAGTCTGTGCGACCCTGCAAGCATCAGGCCTTCAGGCAGTCGTACAAAACCAGTATACCGGTCCAGCGGCTGGCTGGCTTACCTACCTGTCGAATACCAATAGTCGTGGCGTCCTTGTTCCCACCTCTGAAGCCGATGCCGCACGCATGGTGCTTGATGCGCGCCAGCCGACGGATGAAGAACTCGCTGCGGAAATCGATGCCGACCCGCTGACGATCGAAGAGGCTGAAGCGCAAGTCAAATGACTGCTATGATCATTAACGGCGCCTGCTGGCAGCAATAGGTAGTCCTGTAAGAGTCATCAGATGTATTTTCGCACTGGGGAGCAAGCGCGGCATGCACCGCCCTTGCAAATGCTCGAGCAACTATTCCTTTACATGTCCCAGGCAGTCAGGATACTAGAAAAGTCAGGATATCAAAAGTTTCAGGCTGTGTTTTGTCATCATGCTCGTTAGTTTCGGCTTGTACTTGCGGCAGGATTCGCTCAACACGAGCTTATGCAGGCTTTGTGTCCGACCATATCCTGGCAGCGGGGATATTGCTGCAGTAGGGAGCGAGCGCCAATGCAGAGGATGATTCTGGTAGCGCCTTCCAGATAACATGTATTCGCGGGTCTGTCTCGACAGTGGATGCTTTCTTACGTCACGGCGTGTTATTATCGCCCAGGGAGGCCGCCCCAGATGCTGAATGCAATGGCGGGGGCGCAGGATGATGAAGTAGAGCGGAATGAGGAAGGGTACAAGCGCATCATTGCACTGCTGATAGCGCATGGCGCAACAATAAATCAGCGTAGTAAGTATGTAGTCGGGAGAGATTCACCCCCTCATGATGATAGCTGCATCTCAGTGCGATATCGAAATGTGTAAACTGTTTATCGATGATGGAGCCGACGTTAATGCTGATATGGAGATTGGTCTAACGGCACTTGGACACGCAGACGAGCATTCTGCGGATTGGAAATACAAAGAGCTGGCGGTTTTCCTGCGGAGCAAAGGTGCGAAACTGTCGGTTAAAGATGTGCAGGAAAAAACGCTGCGGACGGAGCAGGCTGCGAAATAGCTGACTCTTCATCACTAAGGCACACAGCTAAACAGAGGTTCAGGCGAGGCTTCAATACGAATGCAGCTACGGGCGATTGGTAATGTAACAGCGATAGAGAGTGAGCGGTCGGGCATACAGGAGATACTTGTCCGCATTGAAACCTCAGAATGGGCTTCTGATACTGAGGTTAAATTTCCCCTTCCGAGTACGAGCAAGTCTAAAATAGACTCGCAGCTGCGCAATGCGATCGTCTACACGGCTTTGACGGGCGTAGTCCAGGTTGGTGACAACGTTCTTCTCAATACAGTCGCAGTGGAGCTGGGGCTAGGAACGGGCGGCAGCGATTTTGTGATTGCGAAACTCGACAGGATACCCACTGGTGACGAAGCAGTGCCGGGTCATATTCTTAAGTTGCGTTATACTCCGCTTCAGACACCGATTCTTACGGTTGAAGCGCCAGAAAGCCCGCATCACCGAGCGATCAAGAATTTCAAGTCGCTAGAGGAAACTCCTGTAGTCTGCGCTGAGCTGCACAGTCAGATTCCACTGATCTGTGCAGCGGCACGCTGGGCGATGAACGAATCGGGCAGTTTTCGAGCTCCATGTATCGTTTATGTAATGACGGAAGGGGCGGCGCTTCCCCTGGCATTGAGCCGCCTCGTTCCAAGAATGGTCGCACGCAAGCTACTAGACGCTACGATCACTTCAGGACAGGCGTTTGGCGGAGATTACGAAGCCGTCAACCTGTATTCAGCACTGGCCGCAGCGAAAGAGGTTTGCGGCGCGGACATTATAATCGTGGCTCAGGGACCCGGAAATGTGGGCACCGACACACCGCTGGGATTCTCCGGCGTCGAGCAGGGACTCGCAGTCAATGCTGTCGCGTCGCTCGAAGGAGTACCTATCGTGGTCGCCCGCGTTAGTTTTGCAGAGGGGCGTAAGCGTCATACGGGAATTAGCCATCATACGCTTACTGTGCTGAAAACGATCGCTCGCGCTCCTGTTTTCCTCCCTTTACCACGTCTCGAAGAATCTCAGATGCGAACAATCGAACGATCGCTGCGAGCAGCAGAAATTGCACAGGATCATCAACCCGTTGTCGTTGACGCAGATCGAGCGTTTGCTCAGTTCTTGGAAAGTGGATTTGAGGTCACAACGATGGCGAGGAGCCTCGATGAAGAGCGTCCCTTCTTTCTGGCAGCCACAGCCGCAGGTATCCTCGCTTCGCAGCTTCTGGAAGCGAAAAGGGAAGCGATCAGGAAACAACCCCCGGGAGCAAACGATGCCGCTGACTCCTGAGCAGAGACGTCAGCTTGCAGATGGCGCTGCAGTGTGGGGCTTGACGTTAGATGGGATGACGCTTGACCGATTCTCACGATTTGCCGACATGCTCGAAGAGGGTAATCAACGTCTCAATCTGACACGCATCCCAACGTCTCAGGTAGTAACACTACATTTCCTTGACTCGCTCGCGCTCGCAGCAGTCCACAAGCCGGCTCAAAAGGCGCGACTGCTCGATATCGGCACGGGAGCAGGTTTCCCCGGGATCCCGCTCGCGCTTGCTTTTCCTTACCTCGACGTGACACTGCTCGATGGCACTCGCAAACGCCTCGATTTTCTGGAAACAGTAATCGCTGAGCTGGGTTTGACATCCGTGCGCACCCTCCACGGACGTGCGGAAGAACTGAAATCGCGTCCTCTTTACCACGAACAGTACCAGCTCGTCACGGCACGCGCGGTTACGAAAATGCCTCTGCTGGCTGCCTGGATGCTGCCAATGACGTGTCCCGGCGGGCTGGCTGTGGCCTATAAAAGCCGCGAAGCCGGGCTTGAGATCGAGAGCGGTCGCTCCGCGATCGGCATCATGGGCGGCTTACTGGAGAGCGTGGTCGATGTTGCGCTCCCTGATACCGAGATAATTCGTAAACTGGTATTAATGCGAAAAGTTCGCTCGGTACAGGTGACGCGCCCGCGCAATCCACCGCGAGGGTGAGGAAGTCGGTACATTTGTCATTCGATGTCATTCGAGGGGGCACTGCAAAATACAGAGAGTTGAACTGGAGTTGCCATGAATAATCGATGGATCCCCGTGCTGAGCGTCGTGTCAGCTGCAACTTCGCTTGCCGCACTTTCAGTGAATCGAGTCGTCGCGCGCGCAGAGCATTTCGAAATGACGCTGCACGTCGCGCGTGAAAACGTCCCTGGATCATCCAGACAAAATGGCGATGCAGAAAACAAGAGCCCTGTAGACAAAGTCGACGCATTCATGGACACGACACCCCCGATTGGCGGTGTCAATCCTCGTCCAATATTGAGATTGAAAGCGGGGGAGAGTTTGAAGGCCTCCTGGCACGTGACCGACAACTATCCGCATGGCATGCTGAAAGCGGCGACGATCCACTTTTTCATCGTACGCGAAGGGGCTCTCGGCCAAAAACCGGTTCCGGACCCATCGGGCAAGTCAGGAGTGCTAGATAACAGCCTGACCGTCGATTTCACAGAGAAATCCACCGCTGCCGGAATGGCGCGGCTCAAAATTACCGAACCGGGTTTCTATCTTTTCCGGGTACAGAGCGAGGATACCCACAACGAACACGACCACGAACACTTCGCCGCAGTCGATATACAGGTGCGCTAGGACTGCCGATCAATCGCTGTGCAGGTGATGCCGAACCGTGCTATAATTGAGTATGGACGAACGCGATTTTGTAAGCAAAAAAAGGGAAGTCTGGGATCGTCTTTCAGCGATAGTAGAGAAGGCGGGAGGCACGAAAGGTCTTAGGGCGCTTGATCGCGCTGAGATACTGCAGCTCGGACCACTCTATCGACGAGTCTCCTCTGATCTGGCTTATGCACGTGCTCACGCCGTGAGCAGCGACCTCATCATGCATCTCAACAGCCTCGTTGGGAAAACGCACGCTCTGCTCTATGAAGCGGAAACCTCTGGCAACGCCGTCCAATCGGTGCTCGATTTTTACATGTACGACTTTCCGATTCTGCTTCAGAAACGGTTCCGCTATTTTGCCGCTGCCTTCGGACTGAGCCTGCTCGGATTTCTATTTGCCTACTGGACGGTCATCGCACATCCGCAAAAGATCGAACTCTTCATTCCAGGTCAGTTCAAGGAGTCGGTCGCAGCCTGGAAGAGCGGTAAGGTCGTGCACGAAGCGTCACCCGAATTCTCGGGAATGCTGATGGCGAACAATCAGCGGGTGGGTTTGATTGCCTTCGCTTCCGGGGTCGCGGGCGGTGTGCCGACAGTTTATCTGCTGGTGGATAACGGGATCGTGCTCGGCGCGCTCGCGGCTCTGATGACACAGGTACATCATCACGACACCTTCTGGCCCGGAATACTGCCCCATGGCGTCGCCGAACTGACTGCAATATTTATTTGTGGCGGAGCAGGACTGTTGCTCGGCGTTTCGCTGCTGCTGCCTGGTCGGCTAAGTCGTGTGGACTCTTTTCGCACTTGCGGTCTAGAAGCGATCAAGCTAGTCCTCGGCACCGTGCCACTCTTTATCTTCGCAGGTTTGATCGAAGGAATGTTTTCACACCTTGGGCTTCCTGGCTGGATACGGCTGACTTTCGCCGCAATAAATGGCACTCTCTGGTATCTGTACCTGTTTCTGCCGCGCCGCCGACCCCAAACCCGTATGCCGATTGCGAATGTGCGGAACCTCACGGCGTAGGGGTGCGTATTTTCAATGAGGCATATCAGCGCCCGGTGAATAGGAATAGTTAAATACGCCACTCGATTTCAGGGAGCCCTTCT
>JBBQPY010000171.1:0-11252 GCA_038216735.1 Chthonomonadales bacterium | reverse complement strand
GCGTCTCACGCCCGATGATCTCTTGCGGTGGCTGCAAGGAACGCAAGAGCGCAACGAACGTGCCAAGCGTTCGCACATCAAACGACGGCAAGCTCGCTTGCTAAAAGGTTCACCTCCTGACCCGTCGTTGTAATACTAGGGGGTTGTGCTTTCCTATCGAGCATACCGGAAAGCACAGTGAACTGTCAACGCGAGAACAGCCTTTTTGGTCAGCGCCGGAGAGGGGATCAGTCGAAACTGACGGATCCGTCACGCTGCAGGCGCGACAGCAGTCGTGCGAGGCGTCGTGCTGTGCGAGGGTACGCAGCTCCTTCGGACCACCGCAGCAGGTCGTGCAACGGCGTTTCGATCTGGTCCTGAGAACCGGTGAGCGAGGGCACGATGCGTTGTAATAATTGTAGATCGAGCGCGACAGCAAGGTTCCCCGACCGGTCTTCAGAATTGTCTATATTGAGCAAACCAGCGCCCTGATCCTCGAAGCTGTTCGCGCAGTAGACGAGCGTTTCGTCGCGCACACGATACGAAACACTGAAACCGTGTGGCTGCAGGATATCCTGAACGTCGGCGAGCGTGTCCGTGACACGACGAGTGAGATCGAAACCGTCCTTCGATAGCATGCCGAGTTTTGCCCGGGCTGCGCTTACAGTTGTGATTCTGGCGTGCAGAAATGCCGGCTGCCGTATTTCGGATGTGAACTCCGAGTTTGCCTCCAGCGTGGGACTGCCTCTTTCTGCTTCGCCTCGCGCGATCTCGCTGTCGCGTAGGCTCACCTCATCGAGACGCAGCACATTCGCGCGATCAATAACGCGCTTTGGGATCGACAGGCTGCCCTGCTCCTGAGTCAGCGTACCGATCAGAAATAGATTGGCGGGCATCCGTGTGGTTCTGCCATTACGCAGCCTCAGTTCACGGTTCGGCGACTCGATTGCGGTAAGAATTTCGGCGGCGTAGCGTTCGATTCGCGCGATGTTCATTTCATCCAGACAGACCATATACACTCTATGCGCGTTCTGCGGAAGGGAAGCATGGTGTAGGAACTCGAGAAATGGCGTTCCTGGCAGACCGGCAGAAGACGGGGTATCGCTGCCGAGCAGCGGCGACGAATCTGTCCAGTCCGCACGTACCGGGAGAAGAAGAAACTGTTTATCTGACGAGCCGGTCAGCGCTTCGGCAAGGAGTGACGAGAGGCGTGTTTTTCCGGTTCCCGGCGGTCCGGTGAGCAGTGCGAACGGTTTTGTCTGCAGCGAGAGCAGCAAGCTCCGAATCAGCAGCGGTGGGAAGGTAAAACCTTGTGCTGCAATCGACCGCTCAATGTGGGTGAACAGCGAACCCGTCCGTACCGTCGCGAAATTCGGAATGGGAATAGCGGGCGAAGTTAACGCGTCTGCACCTGACTCGAACACGCTTTGATTCGCTGTGTAAAGGTCCTCGCCATTCTCTCGAACAAGTGCGTTTCCATGTTCGTACGAACTACCTGAAATTCGTGGTAGCGATGCTGGATGGCGTCTCGATCGCAGAGCGGGCTGCGGACGCGTCCCCACTCCCTGTGTCAGCAGGCGGTAGACGGCAACGTAGTCGTCGGCATCCAGCACACGCCTGATCTCTGCGTAGATCACCACTTCCGTAAGCAGTTTGAGTGCGGGATCGCTGTCCGAAACGTCATCGATTGGCAGATCGAACCGTTCACGCGCGTCCAGTCGTGCAGTTGCAGTCTGCTCCGGTGTCAGGGCGAGCGCACGCCGACCCACTCGCGAAAGCAGTGGATACTGAGTAGGGAAAACAGCGCAGAGAAGCTGAAGCGCCGTCTGCGCCCCTGCATGGCGGCGGGTCAGGAAATGCCGAACTCGGACAGGCAGCGCAGCGGATCCGTATAGCAAATCATGCAGATCGAAGTTGAAAGCAGTGGGCTCATCCGGACGGCGCAGCAGACGAATGTCGAGGTTCGGGTTGGGCGCCAGCGCGCGCACCAGATTGAGAAAAAGCAGCGTCTGAGTGTAGTTCATGCGGCCGCCGTTCGCAAAATCGGTTTCGGTCAGACACCGCGCGATCGCCAGCAGGGTCCCGGCGTCATCCTCCTGTTGGCGCAGTCGCTGCAAACGCTCCTCGTCTTCACCTTCCTCCCAGACAGCGCGACACGAAAGCAGTCTTGAATTCTGCTCCTGGTTCAGCGAAAATTTATCGTTTTCAGAGACAGCAGCGGTCATCGTGGGACGCTCTTCCTCTTACAGGCATAGTCATTCATTTCCGTATATAGTGGACAAATTATGATACCCTAACGCTGGCGCGATAAGGCAAAGTGGCTGACCGAGGACGACATACAAGCAACGAATCAGGACTTTAGTCCCATGACAGGCGGGCGGTATTGGCTTATAATGGAGACAGGATCAGCTCCATAGTTGAATCCGACAGTAGCCATTCCGATTTGGCGTTAATCGGATTAGGTATATCGAGAGATCGAATAGCTTTGATGCAACTATTCACCCTGCCTTTAGTTTCGCACTTATCGGATATTACGTATGGCTTGCTAGCTACTGGACGGTGTTCGCTGGCGCGCTCCGCTTGCAATCCTCCACAGTCACCCGACCTGAGCCAGGTTCGATCAGCTGTATGGTCGCACCGATCACAGATCAGGAGAGGAATGCGGAAGCGGCAGGCGCCTTGAATTAGAGGAGCATCTACGTAACTAAAATCGTTGAACAGCGCTTCGGATGGCGCAGGACTGGTACTCAGACCATCACGATAGGCGGGTGAGGAGCGAAGCGATGGACGAAGCAGAACAGGCGAAATATGAGGCGCCAGGGCAGCGCTATCTGAGTCGGTGTGGGCGCTGCGGAGCGGTGAATATGGACTGGGAGCGGTTTTGCGCTCGCTGCGGACAGCCTGTCTCCGACCTCACGACGTCGATCGAAGCGGAAATCGGGCATCTTGTCTATTTGCGGCAGCAATTGGCGAGCTGGCGAACGCGCGGACTGCTGCTGCCCGAAGCGGAAACACGTCTTCAAGCCGACAGCCAGTCGCGCCAGCAGGAACTTCATGCCACTCTCCAGCCCGATTCCCTGAGGCATAATGGCGAGGTACCGAACATTGTGGCGCCAGTTGCGGCCTCGCAGCAAGCGAGCGACACGCTCCAGAATGAAACGGCCGCGAACAACCTCCAGACACTCCGCAGCTTGCATGTGCCTCAGCATTTCGCCGCTACAGGTGCTTCCGCTTCTGGAAAGCAAACTGCGCCACAGACGTCAATCTCTGATACCGCGCAATCAGTTCCCCCGAAATCACCGCTACGCACTGCCGGAATACAGCAGTTCTTTCAGCAGAACGCACTCAAAATTGTTTTCGCGATGGCAACCCTGCTCGTACTCGCCGCGCTGAGAAGTATGCTCGGCTGGGACTGGATCGGCGTCGTCGCGATGCGCCTGATGCCCCTCATTCCATTCGGTCTGACGGCGATGTTCTGGGCGTTTGGTCAGAAAACGCGATCGGAAAATCCCTGGGCCGGATTCGTCTACCACAGTCTCGCTGCCGCCCTGCTCGCCTTCGACGTTCTCGCTGTCGACAAATACTGGCTGCCCGTTCCGCTGCCGGTCCGTCTTCTGCTACTGTCATCTGCAGGTACGACGACTATTGGCGCAGGGGCGATGCTGTGGCGATGGCGGGAAACGCCCTATCTGCATCTTTTCGAGGCGGGGATTATTCCCACTCTCTACGCCGCCGTACAGATGCTGCGAACGGGCGGCGCAATCGGTGATTTGCGTCCGACGCCACTCTGGATGTTCGGATCCGCATACCTGTTGAACGCGGTCGGCTGCCTTATATTTGCACGGGCGAGCAACCGAAATAATATTCCTGAAGTTGCCTCAACCCCTGTCGGTCTGGATCGTCCTGCAAGTAGAAAATGGCAGGCAGCGTGGACACTTTGGGCACATCTGTCGGTACTGCTGATCGTCGTCTTGTCCGCCTACCAGCTTGCCTCAGGCACTGTCAGCCCGAACGATTTCGTACTGCTCACGCTGCTCACAGGTGTTCTGTATACGGTCGGAGCCCAACTGCTGTCGGAAGCGCGAATGGTTCGTGTCGCAGGTGCGTTTCTGGCGGCGAGCGGTATTCTCTGGCTGAACGCCAACCAGCCTTTCCGATTCTGGGACGGATTCGAGCTGCTGCTGCTCGCTCTCAGCGCCATTGGGCTCGCGCTGTCTGCTTTCAACAGCCGCAGTCACACATCTAACAGCCAGAGCATTTTACTCGCACGTGCGTTTCGACAGACGGCGCGGCAGAGTGTGTGGCTGGCGACAATCATCGCCTGGACCAGAACGCTCCTCGGGCTGATACTATTGTCGTATCCTGCGCACGACGCTTACAATCAACATGCGACAGCCGCATTACTGACGTTTGCGTGTGGGCTTTTCTACCTGGGATTTGCGAATTCGGAACGCAAACCCGATTTCCTCTTTGCTGCGTTAACCACATGGGCGTTGACCTTGGTCAGCGTGCTCGCGATGTACGCCGCACCGGTTGGCGGCTACGCCCTGTCGCTGACTACTTACGGCGTTCTGCTCTGCGTTCTCCCGCTGGCATGGAAGCGGCGAGCCACTTCCGATCATTCTGACCCCAATGTTGAATCTGTCCCTGTACGTGATACTGGCGCACAGGTGACTAATATCAAAGGGATAGACTGGACGGCGCCGCTGCGTTCGAGCGGGCAGGGTATCGCGCTCGTCGGCATACTGCTTGCCGCCGCGCTGCCGCTCACGCACCCCATTGCCGTCGTCTGGGTCTGGTCTATGCTGACGCTGTCACTCGGCGCTGCTCTTTATGCTGCTACCGCTCGCAGCCACAAAATCGAACGCTTTGCGTACGCCGCAACGTGCTGCGCCGCCTATGCGAGTGGACTGCTGACCTGGCATCTGCTGCCCCCACACATGGTCTCACTCAATGCCTGTCTCGCGCCGTTCACGATCGTGATGTCTGGTCTTGCCCTGTATATCGCGTGGAGCAAACATCCGGCAAAGCGCGACACACCAGCTCAGTTCTGGCATCTGCCGGTGACGGTCAGCGCAACGATAAGCGCGGCAGTCGGGATATCTCACACCCTGCTTATGTTCCTGTTTGGCGATACCTTTGGTACTGTTAGCGCGGGGATGAAAGTAGCACATGCAACTGACAGCGTACGTTTCACACTCGAATTGCTGCCGATTCTGCTATCGGCTGCGATGCTTGCTGCGTCGCGAAGAAAAAGCGAAACGGATGGCTTGCGCCGAGTAACACTTTCGATATTTGGTGTCGGTGCAAGTATCGCGATTGGTTTAAGCTGTGGGCTAATCGGGGGCGCCGATGCAAGGAACACGGCGAACGAACACTTGTGGGGAGCCTGGATGCTCGCGCTCGGATGGTTATTCTGGCTGGCGGCGCGGGGACTGAAAAGGTGGCTTGCCGAGCGTGATGTCTGGAGCGCAGACATCACGACTGGTGGTCTGGCAATCGCGTTCTGCGCCGCTTTACCTCTAGCCTTTGCTGTGCCTGGATCGGGCTTCAGAACCCTCACCGAAATGCTCGCGCAGCACATTTTTCTGTTCGGAGCGTTCCTATTATTGATAATTGAAAGCTGCCGTACGCGAAGGCAAACCCTGTTGCCTGCGATTGTCATGCTCACACTGCTGAATATGATTGGAAATGCGGCTCCGATCATTGATGCGTCGATTGTGAACCGGTATGCGGTCTATACACTGACGCTCTGGGCGCTCGATATGATCGCGCTGAGCACAGCCTTGATGGCGCTTTCGCGGCGTACAGCCAGTCCTGCCGCAGCGCAGGCATCGCTGATCCCGCTCGTGCTGGGATGCGGCTTTAACATCCTGGTGAACGCCGACCATCTGTCGTCGTTGCCGAATGCTGGGCTGACGAATCTGGTCTGGATCGTCGGCGGCATCGGGATCGCGACAGAGTATCTCCGTGCTGCGCTGCGTACGAAACGAAACGAGTTTTCAGTGTATGCCGCCTGTCTGCTAATCAGCTGCTGCCTTCGTGCCACTACCCTTGTCTGGCATATTGGCGTGGAGTGGTATGCGCTGCTCGTCCTCCCGATCCTTGCCGCAATTTATCAGGCTGGCTGCCAAAAATTCGGCACAATCGATGCCGCAGAGTACGACATTTTGATTGGAATGCCGCTGCACCGGACTGCGGCTGCCGCTTCCGTTCTCGCGTTGATCTGGTGCGTTGGCACGGTCGATGGCGTCCTGCTATCGCATCCGAGACTCTGGATAACGTCGCTGACAATGTTGGTTTATGGTGTGCTGTATGGTCTGCTCGCGCTAATGCGGCGTACGCCGCGAGCCATTACCGCAAGTTCATTGACGCTCACTGCCGCCTACTTGCATCACCTGCTGACACAAACTGCCTTCTTCGACAGCCTCGCAAACAGCGCCCGCATCCGGCCGCTCGGTCACTTCTTATCCGGTCCGCATTTCGCTTTTCTTGCGGTGCAGGCAGCCGTATTGTGGCTAACGGGCGGCTGGATTGTACGACGATTTACCAAACGACTCGATCTCGCACATCCGCTGCTGCGTCTCGCAGGCTGCCTGTCTGTGGCGTGCTCGGCCCTCGCGCTGGTCACGGTTCAAACGTCGGGCGAAGGACACTGGACGATACTGACGCTGGGTTGGGCCGGGTCGGTGTGCTTCGGGCTGTGGGCGCTCGAACAGGGAGAGACCTGGCTGCACGTCGGCGTCTGGAATCTGCTGGCGGGGTGGGGACTGGTCGTGTATGATCGTGTAGGCGCGAACGTACAGATACTCGATTTGTATCTTCTGCCAGTAGGTCTCTATTTGATGGCTGTCGGGCATCTGACGGGGCGTCGGAGCCGGCTTCCTCAGGCGCGTACACTATGGTGGGCAGGTCTGCTTCTGACGCTGACGCCTTCATTCCTCGCGTACTGGGAGCGGGCGGCGGACTGGCACACTGTACTGTTTTTACTCGAGTGTCTCGTCGCCGTGTTATGGGGTATCGGCCACCGGATACGGGCATTTACGATCGCGGGACTCGGTTTTGCCTGCCTCTTCGCAGCGGCGGTGTCGATCGGGCATTTACCTTCGACTTTCGGGACGCTCGTGACACTGTTCATCGGGGTATCGCTATTTATCATCGGCTACTATGCTTTGACGCACCGTGAGGAAATACAGAGAATGGCACTCGCATTCGAAACCCGCTGGAAAGCATGGCAGGCCTGGCAGTAATGCTTCCCTCGAAGGTGTCTGTCATTTGTGAGGGGCTGCGTGTTTGCGGGAACACAGCGGCTTGTTTCGCGTCATTCTTCACTGATACCTGCGGCTGAGAAGCGGTATCTTGATGCCGATATTACGCACCAGAATAGATGTGACGACACTTCTCTCCATGCTACAGGGAGAAATGAGGACAGGGATCGTCTCGATATGACGCAGAACGCTACTTCGCAACCGAACAGTTCCATACCGAAAGGCGCAGTTCACAAATCCCATGCGGTGACCGGATTGGTTGGGCTCGGCAAAGAGTTTTATGCCCGTTTCAACGCCGATGAATGTGCAATGCGAGCGAACGCGCTCTCATTTATTGCCGTGCTATCGATCGTACCGGTGCTCCTCTTCGCGCTTGCAATTCTTGGCTTCGTCATCCCTGATCCGCAGGAAGCCGCCGCTTATGTGCAGCGATTCATCGAGCAGCTGCTCCCCGGGCAGCAGGCGACACAGGCTGCCAGCGATCTGATCGATAAAATGCATATCGTCGAGTCCGCACAGACACTGATGCGTGGGAAATGGTATGCGGTAATTCTTGGTTTCGGCTCCCTGCTGTGGGCGGTGATGTCGCTTTTCGCGAGCGCGATTACTCCGATGAACGCTGCCTGGAGCGCACCCGAAACGCGGAGCTTTATACAACAGCGGATCGTTTGTCTCAAAGCGCTGGTCGGCGCCGGTGTGCTTTTCATCGTGTCGATCATCGTCTCGACCGGTACACACGGGCTGCTGAAATGGCTCGGCGTCCCGCAAAACATTCCTTTCATCGTCGCGGCACTGCTCAACTTGCTGACTTTTGTGATCGCTGTCGGGCTGAACACATTGATGTTCGCAACGATCTATCGGCTGCTGCCGGACACCGATGTATCTCTGCGAGCGGCGGCGTTCGGCGGCTTGATTACGGGCGTGTTGTGGGAGATCTTCAAGCAGGCTTTCTCGCTCTACCTCATCCATTTCGGCAACTACAATAAGCTGTATGGCGCGCTCGGCGGCATCTTCCTGCTCGTCACCTGGATATCCTATTCGTGTCTGATCCTATTGGCGGGCGCGATAATCGCGGCGATGTACCATGAACACAAAGAGCTTGCCGGTGTTCTCCCCCGCAAGCCTTAAAACTTTGAAGCGTTAGAAATCTACGGGATGTTTCTGTATATATCCAGCCCTGGTTTCAGCCCAAAATTAAAAGCTGCAGCGCGTGTATCCTCTTCTCCTCCTTGTCATGTAGGTAATTGGGGTGACATCTGCAGGTTCCATACGCTGGAACGCCTCTCGAATCCCGCGTTAAAAACAGAACTGACACACTCGTTTTATCCGTCCAGCGATGGTAACATCGCCTCGGAAAGACTATATCTTCGCTCGCTGCCATCGTGGAATGCGCGCAGGTCGTCCGCGAGGTAGGCGATGATGCGCACTACCGATTCCATGATTCCACCCGCTCGGTGCGGAGTAAGATAGACATTGGGCAGCGACCGAAGTTCGGCATCCCCCTCCAACGGCTCCTTGTCGAAAACATCGAGCGCGGCATAAAGGTCACCGCGTTTGAGCCTTGCCAATAGCGCGTCACTATCGACAAGAGAAGCTCGAGCCACATTTACAAGTACCGCCCCTTTTTGTAACGCTTCGAGATGTGCCTTCTCAAGGAGATATTTACTCCCTGGGTTGGCAGCGGCACTCAAGACCACCACCTCCGCATCAGTCACCAGTTGCTCCAGTGGAACGTTCTGCACACCGAAACGAGTCGAAATTGCTTCCGGAAGATAGGGGTCGTAAATCTGAAGTGGACACTTGAACGGGACAAGCAGTTCGGCGAGCCGCTGCCCAACCGCGCCGAAACCGATGATGCCAACTTTCCGCCCCGTCAATTGCCGCTCTTCCGCATCGATGTCATCGGGGAACTTTGTGACCCACTTTTCTGTTCCCTGCCACATCGCCGCATGATAGTTCGAGGTGCGGCGCAGAGTAGCGAGTATTAGAGCTAGCGCCATCTCCGACACCGCCGGCGAAAAACCACGCCTGCTCACCGAAATGGGAATGCCGCGTTCCAGCAGCGTTCGTGCACCGGTCTGAGAAATGTCGATGTTTGCCGAAATCTTCAATCGCGGGCACTGATCCAGCAGTTCTGGAGTCAGACGCGGCCACGACCACATCAGCACGGCGTCCGCTTTTTCCAAGTCAGGCAGAATTTCTTCCGCGCTGTTACAGGAGGTTCTGGTCACGTCCGCGAATTCGGACAATCTGTCCCATACCGGTGCAAGTTGTCGTGTTTGAAAGAATCCAGTGGGCAGATTGATCAGCAGGTTCATTTTTGTCATTGTTAAGGACTTCCTCATTTCACGAGTGGAGTACGATTATTCGCGTTTGTACCACTCCGAGGAAACACAGTATTTTTCGGAGTGTAGGTCAAGCGAAGAGGCATCACAAGCAGATTGAAGCAACCCACATTAACATTATTCCAAAAAGGAATTATTAGCCGGAATGGCGAACAAGCCCTCGAATCAAATCGAGCAGGGAACCTATGAAACTTACCACACTATCAACATTCGGCCTATGTCTGCGTCTCACCACGGCCATTCTCGCACTTGCAGGAATCGAATTTCGTGTCGACGCGCAGGATAAATCGGCTCCGTCAGTCGAAGCGCTTGTCTACAGTACAATGCCTTCTCGTACCGAGCATCGTCCCGAGATGGCGCTCGACAACGATAAAGCTACGTATTTCAAATCAGTATACAGCATGGATGACGGGGACGTGTTTCTCGTGCTGCTGTCACGCCCCATTCCCGTACAATCGCTGCATATCCTTTCTGGCGACGCCGAAGGAAAGAACCTTCTGACGGACGGCACCGTGGAAACCTCCGCCGATGCGGTTCACTTCGACAAAACTGCTTCGTTTGATGCGAAGGGTGCCGTCGACGCGATGTTGGCTGACAAGCCAATCCTGGCGCTGCGGATCCGTCTCAATCCCGGCAAAGAGATTTCCGCCCTTGCGTTACGTGACATCTCGATCAACTCCACAACGAAAATTGCCCATGTACAGCTCGGACCCGGACGTGGCTTTTATGATCTCTCCGAGGCTCCCGATCTGGCGGAGTGGGCACGAAAAGCGGAAGAGCAGATGGAGGAGTTCTGGCCCGACACAGCCGCCCTGCTCTACTCCGACCGGTTTCTGACTCCCAACATGGTGCAGGTCGTCTATCGCACCGGTCCCGACGTGACACCCGTAGCTGCGACTGGCGGAGGAGTAATGACGGTCAATTCTGCGTGGTGCCGTATGCACCCCGAGGACACCGGACTGACAGTTCACGAGACGGCGCATGTGATACAGGCGAGTTCTGCGTACAACCCCGTCTGGCTGATCGAGGGAATTGCCGACTATATTCGCTGGATCAAATTCGAGCCGCAAAACTATCATGTTCGCATCAATGCTACGACGGCTACGTATCACGATTCCTATCGCACAACCGCGACTTTTCTGGCATGGTGTGAACTGCACTATGACAGCCGCCTCGTTACCAAGCTAAATGACGATGTGCGTTTTGGCAAATACACGAGCGATCGATTCAGGCAGTACTGTGGCAAAGACGTCGATGAGCTATGGTCCGAGTTCATCGCCTCCTACAAATCCGACCCCGTCTATATCATCACGCCGCAGGTTGCACCGGAGGACAAGCCGCGTCCGCTTCCTGCCGTAAAAGCGGGAACCAGCAAACCTGTTGATCTCAGCAAAGCCTTCAATTTGCGCGGTGTCTATAAGGACGGGGAGCAGTTTCGCAGCAATGGGGGCTTCGATGAAGGTGGAGCGAGTTACTCCGCGAATTTGCTGGGCACGACGCAGACGCAGTATGACGTGAAGTTCGATTTCGGCGGTACGGCGAAGGCGGATACTGTGACTTGCCAGGGCCAGGTAATCACTCTGCCACCGGGCACATTCGGGTCGTTGTGGCTGCTGGGGGCAGCGGTCGAGGGCAGTCAGAAAGCTCAGAAATTCATCGT
>JBBQPY010000170.1:0-11617 GCA_038216735.1 Chthonomonadales bacterium | reverse complement strand
CATTTATGGCGGGAAACGACTTTTGGGATGTCACGTGAAACGGCAGACATCTCAAAAGTCGTAGCCTTGCTCTTGAACCGGATGACACAGACCTTGTGTTATGCGGCCTGAGGCAAAGCGCATGGACAAAGTCCAGCTTAGCGTGTTGAATCGTCTGAAAAGCCCGCCTGTTCTTATAGAACAGGCGGGCTTTTTGATTTCAGACCGATTCTATTCCTATTAAATCCAGCTCAGCGCCTGTTCTGCCCAGCCGTGCAGTCCATCCCAGTAGCCTCCCTCAGCAGGGCGCTCCACCGGCAGATCACGTGCAATCATTTGCAGGGCTTTGATCGCCAGCCGCGGGGCGAATTCGCGGCGGCTTATGCCACGTCGCCACAAGAACTGCTCGACGAAGCCAGTGTGCACAAACGGGTAGCAATCGTAGACCCAGACCATCGCTAAACCGAGCAGCGGATCACCGAAGTGCCCATGAGGCGCAACAAATTCGGTGATCGGGTTTTCGTCGTAGCGCACATCTCCTGGCCATCCCAGCGGCTCATTATAGAGCTGATCGGAAGGCTGAATACGTACGAAGTTCGGAAAGAAATGGAGATAGTTGGTAAACACCAGCGGATCCTTGATATCGGCTGCCGCCTCCCTCACTTTTGCGATGGCTTCGACGAACCAGGGATCGATACGCCATGCGGCGATGTCTGCGCCCGCTTCAGCAAGCCATGGATCGGCATTCCATTTCTCGTCGGACATTATCAGGTCTATTTCGTCGGTCAATGTACGCTGAGGTAGTTTTGCGCCAACCGGATCGGCACGCAGCGCCTGTGTGATACCCTGCAATCGGTCTATCGATTCGAAGGCGCGTTCTGTTGCCAGCCGAATGCGATGCGGCGTACCACCCAGCGCCCAGAGCAATAGGTTATCTCCGCGCGGCGCTTCACAGAGCGTCGAATAACCTTTCACATCGGTATTTAGTACAGGACTGTGTATCAGCCTCGGGCAGGGTATGCCGAGTCGCTCGAGAGCTGCAAACAGCTCCTCTTTCGCCGCATCGATATCGCCACGGAAATCCACGGTCTTTTCGGTTCCATTCGCGAGAGCGATTCGGACGCGCGGCGTAAACGGCATCCAGGGCTCGGGATCGTACTGCGTTGAAAGCACTCGCGCGCCAGGATAAGCGATTGCGAGCAGCGCAGTCTGTTGATCGGTAAGGTAGGTTTCAGCCAATTCGTTTCCCTTCATGTTGTCTTCGTTCTGATTGTCTATCCGTTTATCTGCTGCCATTTTATTTGCTATCAGTGTATTGGGTTCGGTAAGCATTGGTTTCCTTTTGGTGTTTCGTTTTATGTTCAGTGGAGTCGTCTCTTGATCCACATTGTCAAACGTAGAGAGCAGGTCGGCACGCAGTTGGCGTTTGGCGGCCATCAGGCGACTGCGAACGGTGTTGACAGGAATCGTGAGCAGTGTGGCGACTTCCTTGAGCGACCAGCCACCTTCGTAGTGCAGCAGCAGCGTGGTACGATGCGCTTCGGATAGATGCGCCATGGCGCTGCGAATCGCGAGGCGTTCTGTATAGTCAATCTCTTCGCTCCTTTCATTCAAAATCGTAATCGGTTCGCCGAGCCGTCGCGTGCCACGGCGCCTGCGATAGTCGGCACAGCGTGAGAGCGTGATGTTGTGCAGCCAGCCAGCGAATCGGCTGCCGTCACGCAGATCCGTCAGCCGCTGCAAAGCATACATCAGCGTCTCCTGCGCGACATCGCTGGCATCGTCGGCGTTGCCGAGAGCATTAAAAGCGATGCCCGCCACCATTCTGCGGTAGCGTTCGATCAGGGTTTGGGCGGCGCCGCGATCGCCTCGCAGCGCCCGTTCGATCAGTTGTTCATCGGTTGCGTGTATCATCACAGAATAGGCGCGTTCAAAGTCGCAAAAGGATCATTCAGTCGTAAGTTTTTTTCTTAAGCCGATTATATCCAGAAATGTCGATTGAAAAAAGCCCGTCTGTTCTCTAGAACAGGCGGGCTTCTCAATTCAGGAAGGGTACATTCGCTTCCCGCCATACGGAGGAAAGCATTGGAGTGGTTCTGTCTCCTTACGAAAGAGGGGACAAGTCTGGCAAATTGCGATCGAACTACGCTTTCGTGATACGGATGCGGTCGACGGTATTGCCCCATTCGTCGATCTGCGTCATGGTCAAAGCGCTTTTGTCCATGTCGAAGACCGTGAGCGAGTGCCGATCCGAGATGAAACGCACCACATAATCGGCGTTGTCGTCTTCGGGATGCTGCCACTGCGCCGGGTTGTTATTGCTCTCAGCGTCGTAGAGGTGTTTGCCGCCCGCACCTGTCACAATATAGATGATGCCATCCGGCTTCGTTGCGATGTGCCCATCGAACTTTCGGTCGATTGTGAACGTGCCGGGCACGAGTCGGTTCTTACCATTGACATTGCTGGCTTTAGTTATATCGCCTGGTACGAATTTGAATGGACGGGTGCGCTGGTAGGTGTGCTCGTGCCCATGCAGGCAGACATCGACGCCGTGCTTTTCGAAGAGCGGTGAGAGTACGCGCATGTGCTGTTCGCGATAGTGACTTTGTCCGACATTGAAGGCGGGATGGTGATAGACGACAAACTTCCAGGGCGCGTCCGTTCCCTTTAGATCCGCTTCGATCCATGCCTGTAGAGCAGCATCGTTCGGATCGACGTAGACGTTCGCGTCGAGGCAGAGGAAGTGGGCGTCGGCGTAGTCGAAGCTGTAGTTCGCCATTCGCGGAAAGCGTCCGGCTGCACAGTCGTTGAACTCGTCGAGCCTGTCTGCCGCGCCGATGATCGACGTTTTGTGTGTCGGATCGAGACCGTTCAGAGGCAGATAGAGATTTGTATAGTAAGCGAGCGAGTCGGCCGCTTTGTCGAAGTCGGCGACGGGTCGCTTCATCTGATCCTGGGCATGGACGTCGTGGTTGGCAATCACCGAGTAGAACGGCACTGAGCGCAGGAGCGGTGCGCCAGTGCGCTGTCCGGCGGTATCGGCGTTGTAGACCGGGAAGAAATAGCGGGCGTATTCGTTGTCGAGACCACCTTCATAGACATTATCGCCGGTGTTCATCACGAAGTCGGGACGCGCGCGATAGGCTTGATAAGCGATGGCGCGGTCACTGATTTCGCCATAGGAGTTGTCGCCGAACGCGACGAATCGTGTTTTGACGCCGCGCGGCTTGCGCGTCGTAAAATAGCCTTCCAGCAGCGTCGCGTCGTTCATGCGAACTCGGTATTGGTAGCGAGTGTTCAGCTTCAGTCCGGTGAGGGTTGCGGCATGATTGGTGCGCTGGTCGCCTTCAGCGGCTTTGTCACCCTTGCGACTTTTCTTCGTCAGGATAGCCTGTGATTCGGTGCGGCTTGCGATGCCGTATTCCAGCGCGAATGTCGCGGGCACACCGTTGGTCTGCCAGGCGATGACGAGTGATTCCTGTCCCTCGACCAGTTTGACGCTGCTCGGCCCGGACTGTATATAGGGAAGCGCGGTGAAGAGCGGAATTGCCTTCGCTTCCGTAGCCTCTGTCGTGTCTTGCGCAGTAGCAGCATAGGCGCCGCCTTCAGTCAGCGAGAAAGCAAGGAAAGTAACGCCACCCGCCGCCTGCAGCAGTCGCCGCCGCGTGAGCAGGGACGTATTTTTGTGTGGGTCGCGATCTATCATAGTTATTGGTAAACTCCGGACAGTTATTGTCTGTAAAATGTTGCCCTATGAGAAAGGGCGCGGCAGTAGAAGTTGTATCAGTATAGAACCAGTTGTGTTAAGATAGTGTTAAGTTTTATTGAGATTGCACTCAGGAATATCCGCAGTCGGGCATTTCACGTTTTTGCAAACCAAACTGCCGCAGAATCTGTCAGAATATGCGGAGGGTTAAAATGATGTCCTTTACGAGCCATGCCCTTAGGGTTCGTGATCCAAACCGGTCTATAGAGATCCGTATTTCACACCTCAAATGCTACATATCCGAATTATCGCGCAGGATCAACATGAGCTATTCTGACTTGCGCGAGAGGTATCTTCCTATAAGGGAAACGCAGCTCACCGAAGCGGAACTGTTGGCGAAATTGCACGAACTCGAAATGCTGCGCGAGCAGTACCAGGCTCGCTACGCCGCCTTCGTTCGACAACGTCAGGCAGAGAAACTATTGGGGCGCCGCTGCCCACGCAAGGGGGATTTGAGAGCCGTAGGCGACATCGAACTGTTGCCCTCACCCCCGATCCCTCTCCCTACCATTCGTACCTCATTAGGGAGAGGGGAGCAGTAGTGTTTGGAATCTTACCCTCTTTCACAAACGTGTGTTCCAAGCGAAGCGGAATGAGCTTCCTCTCTGCTGGGAAGAGGTTGCGGCTGAGAGCGTATAAGAGTTGAATTGGAGAAGGGAGCGGTCGAAGTGGAAGGAAAAGAGGCGGCGGCGCGGCAGGCGGTTACGCTGATTGAAGACGGGATGGTGATCGGGCTCGGCACGGGCACAACGTCCGCCTTTATGCTGCAGGCGCTGGGAGAGCGTATCGCCAACGAGGGCTTGCGGGTTCGGGCGGTGCCGACATCGGTGCGCTCGCGGGAGATGGCGGAGCAGTATCGCATTCCGCTCGTCGAGCTGTCGGAGGTCGTGACGCTCGACATGACGATCGACGGCGCAGACGAGGTGGACGGCGCGCTAAATCTGATCAAAGGCGGCGGTGGCGCACTGGTGCGCGAAAAGATCGTTGCCGCAGCAAGCCGTACGTTCGTCGTGATCTGCGACGACAGCAAAATCAAGCCGTTTCTCGGAGCGCATCCGCTGCCCGTAGCCGTCGTGCCGTTCGGTGTCGAATCGACGCGCCAGAAATTGCGCCGATTCACCGAGACGGTTGTGATACGCCTCGTTCCGGACGACAGCAACGCATATCATGGTCGAACGCCTTTCGTCACCGATGACGGGCTGTATATATTCGATCTACACCTCGGCACGATCCGAGACGTGCCTGCGCTGGAAGCGAGTCTCAGAAGCGTTGTCGGTGTCGCTGAGGTCGGACTTTTCGTGCAGATGGCATCGCGGGTGATCGTCGGCTATGCGGACGGGCATACGAAAGAGCTGCTGCCAGGTCTGCCGTAGCTGCTCATTCCAGAATCGACATACCGTGATGAGGGCCGGAATTGAAGACATCGATCGCGGCGGCATAGACCTTGCGCGTCAGCGCCGCCGTCACTGTCACTGAAAACCGCTTAGCGTAGCGTTCGGCATTCACACAGAGTTTTGTCCGTCGGAGGGGATTGTCGAGCAGAGCCTGAATTTTTGTGCCGCAGTCGAAGGCATTACCTTCTTTATAAAGATCGAGGCAGTCGGTTCGAGCGGCGATTTCACGGTAGGCAGCGTTGTCGGGGGCGAGTATCGGGCGATGCAGCGCGATCGGCAGGGAGATCGGATAGGTAGCGATGCCCTGCGCTTCCGGCACGATTACGATCTCTGCGGCGGTCATTGCCGCCGCTGTTGCTGCCTCGTCCAGACCGTATAACCAGAGGAGGCGTACCGGTTCCGCCTCGGTATTGCCGTCGATATCCTGTCCTGCCGCCTGTACATTTCGACCTGTGACAGGTTCTGCAGTTGTTTTGCCCTCGGGAAGCAAAATTACGAGCGTCACGTCTGGCGGAAGTGAAGCGAACATCGGCAGGAAATCGATGTTGAAATCCGTCACATTCCCGCGCCAGACAATCAGTCTGCGTCCTTTGAGACCATACTTTGCGCTAAATTCCGCCTTCTCGGTCGTAATCAGCGGGGCGGGTGGGATGCCGTTCGGCACAATGAACACATAACCTGGTTTCGCGCCCCTTCGGATGAGTTCGGTGCGCTCCTCCGCCGTCTGCACGATCGTGATCGCGGTCGAAAAAGGCGCGATATCGACGCCGTCCCTGAACTTCTCATCGCGCAGCAGCAGACTATTCAGCAGGCGGATGTGCGGGGGGCGTTTCGAGCCGGAACCCAGCATCTCTTCGAGGGAGCGCGTGTCGTGCGCGGTCAGAACGACAGGCTTTTTGATCAGAAAGCGAAGTTCCCAGTAGGCAGAACCTCGTCGGCGCAGCGTGTTGCCCCACGCACCCTGATCGTGCTGGATATGGACGACGTCGATGTCGGGGGCGTTGAATCGCTCCGCCTGTTCGCGGTAGTGCGCGATCGGCTGCCTGCCGCGTTCGATCGGCACCACTTCGACATCGGTTTCGGGCATTGCCCTCAACTGAGAAATTAGTGTCTCGGTCTGTGCCGAAATCAAGCCTGTGCCCTGCGGTGTGAGCATCGCGATTTTCATTTATAACTCGACATGTTTTTCGTCCGGATTCGCATCGTCGTATGGATCAAGATCGGCTGTTGAAACCCGCCGATTCAGTGGCGTTCAACTCACCGCGTCAAGCCCGAGTCTGTCTGGCGTTCTGCATAACCCAGGGATAGAATTCTGGTCTAACTGGCATTCCGTCGATCATTCTCGCTCGGAAGTGTTTGTTGGTTAGACTCCCGTGTTCGAAGAACACCTGGCGGAACGCCCGCAGTGATGGACCTCACTCCGTTATTGAGTTTTGGGAATTTTCTATATCTGATATTCGAAGTCGTTCCGGAGCGCGTCAGTGAGCAAAACAGTCATCGAGCGAGAATTTCATCCGACAATCGGGGAGGCTGCGCCGCGCGTCGAGGTCAGATGCGCTGAGGATGGCAGCGCCTATGCGCTATCCGATCTGTGGCAGAACGGACCGGCGGTCGTGGTATTTCTACGGCACTTTGGCTGTGCCTTCTGCCGCGAGCATATCGCACAGTTGCGCCGCGATCTCGGTCTATTCCAGCAGTGCGGGGCAAACATCGGGCTGCTGACCGTGACGCCGCCCGCCAATGCGAAGCAGTTTTGTGAGGATCGCGACCTGATAACGTCGTTCACCTGCCTGTGCGATCCGGCAAAAGACGCCTATCACGCCTACGACCTATCGCGTGGTACGTCCTTCGAGCTGCTCTCGCCCCATGTGATCGCGCGCGGTTTACAGGCGACGCTGCACGGGCATTTCAACGGTCGCCCAAAAGGGGATCCTTTCCAGATGCCAGGCGTGTTCGTCGTCGATCAGAGCGGAATCGTTCGCTACGTGCATCGTCATAAAGATGCCGCCGACAATCCTCCAAACTCCGAACTGCTTGCGGTACTTCGTGAGCTGCAATAGGGCAATCTGTAACCATCGTGCCATCGAGGAATTCAGCATCCGCAGGGGCACTGCTTGGCGCACCTATACGTTTTGAGCCCCGGGACTTTAGCCCCGCGCCATGGAAGCGATCAGCTCGGCATAGTTCTGCGCGACGACTTTGCGCTTCACCTTCAGCGTAGGCGTCAACTCACCGCTGTCGATACTGAAGGGCTTTGGGACGAGCTTGAACCGCTTGATCTTCTCGAAATCGGCGAGATCGGTCGTATTCGCATCGATTTCCGCTTTGAAGAGTTTCTGCGCCTCCGGTGTCGCGATCAAAGCTTCCGTGTCATGTGTAGGCAGGTTCTGCTCTTTCGCCCAGGTGAGCAGTTTATCGAAAGCGGGCACCAGCAACGCCATTACGGTCGACTGTTTATCACCGAACAGCACGGCTTCTCCGATATAAGGACTGTGTTTGAGCAGAGCTTCGATCGGCTGCGGCGCAACCTTTTTGCCGTTCGTGAGCACGATCAAATCCTTCTTGCGATCGGTGATGCGAACGTAGCCATCGGACGAGATTTCCCCGATGTCGCCGGTGTGGAACCAGCCCTCGCTGTCGATCGCCTCCGCCGTCGCTTCCGGCTTGTTGTAGTAGCCCTGCATCTGCCCCTGCCCGCGCATCAGTATCTCACCGTCTGCGGCGAATTTCACCTCGACCTTCGGCATCAGCAGACCGACGGTGCCGATACGCTGGCGATCCGGACGGTTGATTGCAATGATGTTGGTTTCGGAGAGCCCGTAGCCTTCGAGTATCTGGATACCGATGCCGAGGAAGAACTCCGCGATCTCGCGATCGAGAGGCGCTCCGCCCGATACGCAGTAGCGCAGCCGCCCGCCCGTCGTCTGCTCGCGCAGTTTGGATAGCACAAGCTTGTCGGCAACCGCACGCTGCAGCATCAGCAGCGGTCCGATACTCTGCCCGCCCAGACGCCGTCGCACGCACTCTTTCCCGATCTCGACGCCCCATTGTGCGATCTTTCGATCACGCTCCGGCAGCTTCGTGATTCGGCTTTGCGCTTTTTCGTAGATGTTTTCCCAGAGTCGCGGCACACAGATAATCGCGGTCGGGCGCACAGCCGTTGTGAACTCATCGACGAACGAGGAGAGCCCGAGCGAATAGACGATGCACGAACCGGCGCGAATGGGTATGAAATGCCCGCCGACCCGCTCCGTAATATGGCTGAGCGGCAGGAACGACAGGAATATGTCGTCTGGTCCGAGCGGCGCGATTGGCTCATCCATCACACCGTCGGGCGTCTGGAGCAGGTTGCTGTGCGAGAGCATCGCGCCCTTCGGATCGCCGGTCGTGCCTGAGGTATAGATCAGCGTCGCCATATCGTCCTGCAACACAGAGGCGGCAACCGTGTCCAATTCTGCCTGACTGCGCCCTTTCGCTTCACCGAGCTTGCTCACTTCTTCGAAAGCAATCACTTTATCAGGTTCGAGTTCGGCGGCAGTGCCATCCATCGAGATCACGAACTCAAGCGTGGGCGTATCGGCACGAAAATCGGCGACTTTTTTGCGCTGTTTGGCGTCCGAAACCACGATCGCGCGCGCTCCGGAATCCTTGATATAGAAAGCGACCTGCGGGCTCGGCAGGGTTCCATAAATCGGCACCGTCACCAGACCGAGCGATTGTGCTGCCAGGTCGGTGATCGCCCATTCCACCCGATTTTCGTGCGAGATCAGCGCGATCCGGTCGCCTTTACGCAGTCCGAGCGCGTCGAGACCGCGCCGAAACGCCTTTATCTTCTCCGCATACTGCGCGTAGGTCCAATAGGTGAATTCCGATTCTTTGTTGGCGCGAAAGCCGACGGCGTTGCGGTCTCCGTACTTCTGAACCGTTTCCTGAAACATCGTGTAGAGCGTACGGTTAGCCAATTTCTGATTCTCCTCGATTTTGCAGCGAATGGCACGGATGGCCTCGATCGCGCCGGATTGCAGCCCGAATGCTTTCTAATGATTTCTATTATAGCGGATTTGTTAAGTATAGCGGAAAGTAGCCGATTGCGAGGAGTGTCGAAGTACCTATTTTGCAGAACGCTCCGTGGAATTGTATGGGGAATAAACGGTTCGCAAATGTGAAGCCTGTATCAGAGCGTTTTCATTCACACGCGCTCAAGCGCAAACTGACGAGGTTCTTCGGGTTTGAGAGTGGCACCGGGAAGGATAGCGTCGGTAATCTGGGCTGCCTTGCCCCTGACTCGGCGAGCAGGACAGACTTCACCCGAGGCGGAGGAGACTATGCGTCGAGGGTGACGCTCATCATGGTGGAACGGCGACACGCCCCTGCCGAGGGCAAAGCTATCACAGAGATTGAGCTGTAGAACGTTGATCTCGGCACCGAAAGGGAAAGGGGCTATGCCTCCCAACGGCCTGTATTAAGGCGATGCAAGGCTCGTCGGATCTACTACTATGATTTCGTTGAAGCGCCGAAAGTGGTTTCCGTTGAAAGTGAGAATGTGACTAATTCCATGTGCCTGCATCACGGCCACAAGGCGAGCATCATAGACTTGACGACCGATAATGCCATAAGTGTCCACCAGAGACGCCCACAAAGGATAAATCGTCTCGATTTCCGGTAGAAGAGGAAACACCCCTTCTATCTGGCGTGCTTCGTTTCTGGCTGCTAAGGCTGTCCAACCCAGTCCATTGGCTTCGACTGGACGCGTTGCTAAGGCATGAAACTCCACTAATACTTGAGGCGTGATGTAGACGACTTCGCGCCGTGCTTGCAAGGCGAGGCTAGCGCGCCGAATGATAGGGTAGAGGGGTCGCCAGGTAATCCCCAGCGGGCGGCAATATTGGTATCAGCCAGATAAGCCATTTAGAAGCGCTCTTCGTCGTAGAGGCTTTCTCGGTCAAATGCTTCAGGCGACAGCAATTGGTTTTCATTCCCTTTTCCGAGTGTATCAAAGGCATGTTGAAATTCTGCGGGTGTCGCAGTGAGATAGAAGTGCTCCAGCGTCGTCGGTTCCTCTACACTCTCTGTCTCAGGAACAATCAACGTTAAATCTTTGCATCCCTGGAGGACACGGGACTGATTCAGGATATCCTCCCAGCTACCCTTGAATATCCGTGCATGTGCCATGTTCTTTATCTCCAGTTCCAGTATATAGCTCATTATAGCACGAGTGGGCTGATAGGATAGGGCAATGTCTCTAGCCAACGCACGACAGAGCAGGATTTTTCGCAGCGGGGTACGGACCAACAACCTGTCCAATCCCTTTCGGTTCTGCTCTCTGGAGTTCAAAACGTCTGTGCCTGACGTTGTTGTATAGCTCTGCAAGCGTTTTGAGTTCAACCTTGAGAGTCATCACTCACCCACCTATAACGAAGCTAGGACTTACGCGGTTGTTGGTAGCGTTAAAGTCGGTCGGGCTCGGTAGGCTCGGATCGCCTCGCGCATCAGCCGCTTCTTGCTCTCGTACCAACTCAGACCCGTCTGCCAACGCTGGTACTCTAACCGAACAAACGCACGGATCGCCCAGACAATGTGGTTACGCTGCGCTCGCTCACTGCGAGCCTGACAGCGCTCCACCGCACAACATTGCTTCAGACCGCGATGGTATTCTTCGATGGCCAGCGCCTCGCCTGCGGTCTGCTGGCGGGTCGCTTCCGTCATCTCCAGATCGCTGGTGGCCCAGAAGCGCGCCTCTTCCTGGTCGGTATCGAGGGTGACGAACACTTTGATAAACCCATACCCACGCAGGTGCACCACCACGCCCTCGGGGGGAATGGCGAGCAAGTAAATCTGTCGGTTGCCTGTCCCATCGGGATCGACCGCCCGGTTGCTCTTGAGGCGTGTCAGCCAGTTCCAACTCTGGGCGCGGATCGCTTTGAGATTGTCGAGCCCACTGTACCAACTGTCAAAGCAGATATAGGTCGGAGCGAACCCACGCTCTTTGGCTGTTTGCCGCATCGCCCGAAAGTGCTGGTTCTTGTCCACGCCATCGACAGGGGCGTTCGAGAGCCGACAGTCAATGGGCAGTTTCGCTCCACCGTCCGTCCAGAGCAGCGTGACGAGGTTGATGCCCAGCACACTCTGGTGATGCTTGCCCGACCAGTGCTTGTGCACCAGCGCCATGTGGCGGGCATACGGTTTGTCCAGCGTGCTGTCGTCGAGCACCAAGAGACCTCCCGTTGGATCTACGAAGGGTTGTGTCTCGTGCCAGAGCGCCTCGGTGTCGGGAGGCTGTCGCAAGAGCAGGCGGGTAAAGGCATCATGGGCCGGGGTTTCGTTCGGCACGCCATGGGTCTTGGCCGCTTCGACACAGGAAAAGGCGGAGGTCGCCGCCAGCAGAAACTGGATGTAGTCAACATCTGAGACTTTCGCCATATTTGCCATGGCAAAGTATGAACCAACTTGCTTGCAGGCGTCAACCGCGTAAGTCCTA
>JBBQPY010000169.1:0-11721 GCA_038216735.1 Chthonomonadales bacterium | reverse complement strand
ACTTAGCTGCTGGCGGGATTGTACTCTGTTTGGCTGCCGTTCAAGCAGGAAGCAGGTGCATTCTCGACGAATGAACCTTCGTGGGCTCGTCCGAGAACTGTATTTGCTGACAGCTATCAGCGGTTCTAATGCTCTTCTTTTGTTTTTTGTATTTTCGTAACTAATCACCCTGCCTTGCGTGTCGCACTTACACGTAGAATAGCTGTACCCACTCCCCCTATTCCCGAAACCTCGGGCGAGTGGGTTGGGCGAGTGAGGGTGAATAGTTACGTTTTGTGTTTCGGAAGTGGGTCGTGTGGCGCGTCCGTATGACGCTGACTTTTTCGACTGATACTTTCGGTACCCGCCGAGATGTCGTCCGCGTACGGTGCGTGATTTTTCAATATTGAAAAATCCAATATTGGAAGATCCTAGAATATTGAAAAATCATAGAATGATGGTGTATACACCAGTGCGTGAGCAGGAGTGAGGAGAAAATGCAAGACGAGCTCTCTTTTCGTCGTGCGATTGACAATGCAATGACAGTCGGGGTCGCGGTCATCGATCGCGAGGGGCGACAGAGTTACGTTAACGCGGCCTTCTGCCGGATGGTAGGCTCGAGCGAGCAGGATTTGGTCGGAGCGCTCCCTCCATATGCCTATTGGCCTCCGGAGGAGAGTGAGACGATCATGGCGGCGTTTACGGCTACCCTGCGCGGAGCGGCGCCAGCCGATGGATTTGAGCTTACTTTCAGACGCGCAGACGACACTCGATTCCGCGCGCTGTTTTCTCCGGCTCCCCTCTGCGACAGCGGGGGCGAAGTGACTGGCTGGGTTGCCTCCATGACAGATATCATGGAGCGAGCACAGACGCAAAAGGCGCTTCAGGAGAGTGAACTCAAGCTGCGAATCTTGTTTGAAAATGCGCGAGAAGCTATCGGGATCGCCACAAAAGGTAAAATTGTCTTCGTAAATCCCGCCTATGCCCGATTGCTGGGATACGCCTCACCGGAAGAGATGATTGGCATGCCGGCACTGGATCCCGTAGCGCCAGCGGATCGAGAAAGACTGACGCAGATGGCGCACCTGCGCAAAGCGGGCATCGAGGTTCCGTTTGCGTATGAGTACCGGGGTCGTAAAAAGGACGGCACAGAGTGTGATCTGGAGAATCATGTCGCCAGTTATGAATTGAACGGACAGGTCTATACGATCGTCACTACCCGCGATATCACTAAGCGGAAGCAGCAGGAGATTGCCCGTCAGTTTCTATCCGAAGCGTCGACAGTGCTGGCGTCGTCCCTGGATTATGAAAAAACCCTTCAACAGGTCGCCAACCTCGCGGTGCCGCATATCGCCGATTGGTGCGGCGTCGATATGCTGGCAGACGACGGGTCGATCCATCAGCTTGCCGTCGCGCATGTCAACCCTGAGAAGGTAAGATGGGGACACGAACTCAGGAGACGTTATCCCCCGAATATGGATGATCAACGCGGTTTAGTCAATGTGATGCGTACAGGTCAGTCCGAAATTTACTCCCATATCCCCGACGAACTTCTCGCCCTGGGCGCTCGAGACGCCGAGCATCTGGAAATGATGCGTCAGATCGGAATCGACTCGCTGATGATTGTTCCCATGATCGTACGCGAGCGCATTTTGGGAGCCATAACCTTTGTCGCCACGGATGAGTCGGGGCATCACTATACCGAAGACGATCTCGTCCTTGCAGAAGGGCTGGCAGAGAGGGCGGCGCTCGCCATCGATAATGCCCGTCTCTACCGCGCCGCGCAAGAAGAATTAATCGAGCGAACGCGCATTCAGGAGGCGCTTCATGCCAGTGAGGAGAGGTTTCGCTTTGCCCTCGCCAACTCCAGCATTATCGTCTATACCCAGGATCGTGATCTGCACTATACATGGGTCTATAATGGAGCGCTGCATGAAGAAGAGACACATGTATATGGCATGACGGATGCGGATCTCCTCATTGCTGAAGACGCGCTCCCGCTCATTGAAATCAAGAGGCGTGTGCTGGGCAGTGGTACCGAGGAACGACATATCATCCGCGCGACTCCGCCGGGGCGACAGCCCTTTTATCTCGACATTAGTTTCGTTCCACTGCGCGATCCCGACGGCAGCATTGTGGGTATCACAGGAACTGCCAACAACATCACCGAGCGTAAGCAGGCTCAGGACGCTCTGGCACAGCATCAGGCAGAGATCGAAGCGCTCAACGTACGGTTACAGCGCTCGATGCGCGAAACCCATCATCGGGTGAAAAATAATTTGCAGGTCATTTCCGCTCTGGTCAATATGCAGCAGATGCAGTATGAGGATCAGGTTCCTACCACCGAGCTGCAGCGTCTCACTCACCATATCCAGGCGCTCGCCTCGATTCACGACCTGCTTACGCATCAGGCACAGACGGATGCCGACGTATCCGACATCTCGATTCAAGGTGTGATGGAAAAACTCATGCCGACTGTACAGGGAATGGTGAAGGGGCGCCAGATTACCTTTGATGTGAAGGATATGCGGTTGCCGGTCCGCCAGAGCACGACCTTTGCGGTACTGGTCAACGAATTGGTTTCCAATGCCCTCAAACACGGAGCAGGAGAAATTCATGTCAACTTCAGTGTTGCAGACAATATAGCTGTGCTGCAGGTGCTGGATGAAGGAGCGGGATTTCCCCCCGGATTCGACCCGTTCATGGCCGCCAATACGGGTCTCGATCTAATCGACTCCTTAGCGCGAATGGATATGCACGGGAGCGTGCGGTATGAGAATCGAGCAGAGGGTGGCGCGCGCGTTGTCGTTGAGTTCGACGTCACGGAACTCGGGAAAACGTCCACGGAACCGTAGACCGCTCCGTGACATTACCTGTCAGCCAAAGCAGTACACGTCCATTCTATCTGGCTTTCGCACTGCCTGCATTCACACAAAGGAAATGGAAGTACAGGATCTAGCGGGGCGGATAGCTGCGCGGTTTATTTTTATATCTCCCTCGTTTCTATCCCTGTAGTCTTTCTCGTTACCCTGTGCCTGCCAGCCGTTCTGACATTCAGCGATGATTGCAGGTATATTGCTTTACAAGAGATGCATTTGAGTCTCTTCCCGATAAAATGCATACGGTCTCGATGACAAAGCGCTGTACGCAGCTTCCCTGTCGATCGAACTTATCGTGTCCAAATAAGCCTGCAAGCTCATTCTGTCAAACTCATTCTGTTTGACGAAACCTGGAAGCGAATCACAATTGACTCTCGACAGCGACAACATAAAGATTCAGCATCTTGAAGAAGAGAACCGCCGACTGCGTACCCTCCTCGCAGAAAAAGAGAACAATCGAGAAAGCCTCTCGCCGCCCGAAAATCTACTCGCCGAGCAGACACGCGAATTGACGAACACCCGAGAAGAGCTCGGCCAGCAGGTACGGCTCTTCGATACGGTGCTCTCTTCTATTGTAGATTTCGCCTACATCCTTGACCGTGAGGGGCGATTCACATATGTCAATCAGGCACTGCTGGCGCTCTGGCAGATGAAGCTGGAAGACGCATTGGGAAAAAACTTCTTCGATCTCGGCTATCCCGCAGAACTCGCCGCGCGTCTTCAGCGACAGGTTGAGACGGTCTTCCGCACCGGTCAAACACTCAAGGACGAAACGCTTTATACCGGCGCGGCAGGAACGACAGGGTGTTACGAGTATATCTTCTCTCCGGTCTTCGATAAAGATGGCGCGGTCGAAATTATCGTCGGTTCCACGCGCGACATCAGCGAGCGATCTTCGATAGAAGAAGAGTTGCGCGATGCCAGAGCGCGCCTTCAGGCTACGCTGAACGCGGGAGTCGTCGCGACATGGACATGGAATCTTCAAACCAACACAGTCATTGCGGACAAAAACCTTGCGCGACTCTTGTCCGTCTCCCCGGAGGACGCGGCAGGCGGGCCAATTACCGCGTATCTCAATGCGATTCACCCCGATGACGTAGCCCGGGTCGAGCAGGCAATCCAGACCGCTTTCGAGAGTGGCAAATATGAAGTGGAGTGTCGGGTAATTCTTCCAGACGGAAGCATACGCCAGGTAATTGCGCGCGGAAAGGTCGAGTATGATGCGCAGGGAACGCCGCTGAATATGCCAGGGGTCGTCGTCGACATTACCGAGCGAAAAGAGGCTGAGGACACGCTGCTGCTGTTCCGAACCGTTCTGGAGAACACCGACGATTGTGTCGGAATGGCTACTTTGGACGGCGTTCCTTTTTATATCAATCCAGCGGCGCGGCGCCTGATCGGTCTGGACAACCTTGAGAAAACGAATCAAATTCCTCTAAAAGATTTTTTCTTCCCCGAGGATCAGCCATTCATAATCGATGAGTTTCTTCCTCGCGTAATCCGCGAAGGCCACGCGGAGGTAGAGATACGGTTTCGGAACTTTAAAACCGGTGCGCCTTGCTGGATGATCTACAGCCTTTTCACGCTTACAAACACGCAAGGCGAACCGGTCGGAATTGCAACTGTGAGTCGCGATATAGACGCGCGTAAACGTATGGAAGAGGCTTTAGCCGAGAGCGAGCAGAAGTTCCGGCTGGTCACAGACATGATGCCCCAACTCGTGTGGAGTACTCTGCCCGATGGCTTCCACGACTACTACAATGCCCGCTGGTTCGAATACACGGGACTAACCTTCGAAGATACGCAAGGCGAAAAATGGAACGATGTACTGCATCCGGACGATCAGGCGCGCGCATGGAAGGTATGGAAGCGCTCGCTTGAAACTGGCGAACCCTACGTGATCGAATACCGCTTCAAACGCTATGATGGGACTTACCACTGGTTCATCGCCCGCGCCCTTCCTTTGTATGATGCCGAAGGACGCATCATCCGTTGGTTCGGGACGTGTACCGATCTCGACGACCAGAAACGGACCGTGGACGCTCTGCGACGGCAGCGACAAGAGATTGAGGCGCTCAACGCGCGGCTCAAACGCTCGATGACCGAGACACATCATCGTGTCAAGAACAACCTTCAAATGATATCCTCGTTGATCGATATGCAGCGCGCGAGCGGCGCAGCGACGGTGCCAATGATAGAACTGATCCGACTGAGCGCAAATGTCATCGCGCTCGGCGTGATCCACGATATTCTTACTCAGGAAGCCAGTGCGGGAAATGACCAGGAAACGCTCTCCATCCGCGCGGTACTGGAAAAGTTAATGGAGGTTCTGAAGCAGACGATCGGAGATCGCACGCTCACGACTTCCTTCGACGACATTCGCCTTTCGGGAGGGCAGGTAACGACGCTCGCCCTCGTTACCAATGAACTGGTCGCCAATGCGCTCAAGCATGGCAGGGGCAGGATTGAAGTTTGTTTTCGCCTCGATGGCGATACCGCGACACTGGAAGTTTGCGACGACGGATCTGGCTTCATCGATGGTTTCGATGCGGCAACGGCAGGAAGTACAGGGCTCGAACTGGTAGAAAATATCGTCCGGTGGGATTTGCGTGGGCGGATCGCCTACACGAATCGACCGGGCGGAGGGGCACAGATCTGCGTCGCTTTCCCGCACACGCCGGAAGAAGACGCGGACTAACCGCACTGGATAACAAATTCAGTAATTAATCACCCTCAACGGCTCTCCCGAAGCTTTGGGAGAGGGGAGGCAATGCTGCTATTCTGCCGGTGAGTGCGAAAATGAAGGCAGAGTGAATGGTTACCCAAGTTAGATGGTTAGGTTTTCGGTTAGTTTTGGAGGAATTTGCTCCGTGTGCTGGGGTGCTGAGTAATTGAGCTCCCGCTGATTTCGGAGGCGCTGAAGGACTGCAAAAACAGTATCTCGAGTATTTGTAGGGCGCTGCTTGCCCGTGCCCTGCGATGCCCGCCAGCGCCCTCTTCGCATTGGGAAGTAAACCATTTCCGGAGAAAACTATTCGGTTGAGAGAGGAGAGTCGCGTTCGTGCGTATATTGATGCTTTCGTGGGAGTACCCACCCAAAATCGTCGGCGGCATTGCCCGTCACGTCGAAGAATTATCCTGGGCGCTGGCAGAAATTCCGGAAAACGAAGTCCATGTTGTGACCTGCGACTTTCCCGGCGCACCAGCCGAGGAGATCATCCGAGGCGTTCATGTTCATCGAGTCGCTGCCTACGATGCACCCGGCGGGCACAAAGATTTCATACACTGGGTACACCGGCTCAATGCTGCGATGCGTGATCGCGCCGACGCCCTCTGCCGCGAATGGCTGTCAGGAAAGACACGCGGATCAGCGGCTAAGAACCCAAAGAAGCTCACCGAAAATGAGGGCATTATACTGCATGCCCACGACTGGCTCGCCTATTTCTCTGCCACCGAACTCAAACACACCTATAAACTGCCGCTCGTCGCTACCATTCACGCCACAGAGCATGGGCGAAACAACGGTATTCACTCAGAAATCTCACGCTATATCGATGGAATCGAACGCCAGCTCGTGACGGAGGCGTGGCGGGTGATCGTCTGTTCCAATTTCATGCGCGGCGAAGTCGAATATGCGCTCCAGTCGCCCTGGGACAAGATGGACACGATCTACAACGGCATCCAGTGGGAAAAATTCGATTTCGACTTTCCCGACGCCGAAGCTGCCGCTTTCCGGGCGCAGTTTGCCGCTCCCGAAGAAAAGATAGTGATGTTCGTGGGTCGCGGCGTTCGCGAAAAAGGCTGTCAGGTGCTGATCGACTCGCTGCCGAAAATCCGTGCCGTCTATCACGACACCAAGCTCGTGATCGCGGGCGGCGGCTATCGCCAGCATCTCGTCGATCAGGCAAACATGCTCGGGATCGGTCGCCATGTCTTCTTCACCGGTTTCATACCCGACAGTGAACTGCTGCGCCTCTACAAAGTTGCCGATATCGCCTGCTTCCCCAGCCTGTACGAGCCGTTCGGTATCGTAGCACTCGAAGCGATGGCGGCACATACACCGGTCGTCGTCTCGGATGCGGGGGGACTGCGGGAAGTGGTCGAGCCCGACGTCACCGGGACCGTAACCTGGACGGACGACAGCAATAGTCTCGCTTCGGGACTGTTGCGTGTCCTGTACGACACGGCACATGCCCGTGCCATGGCGGAACGTGCCTACGAACGCCTGAAGACCGATTTCAACTGGGACACAATCGCCGCGCAGACGCAGGCAGTCTACCGGCGAACCTGGCGCGAATATCTATCGAGCGCCTGGTAGCAGCAAGTCGTTCAATCGCTGGTTTATGCGATTGCGAATGTGTAAGCGGATAGTGCCAGAAGCATTTGTAGGGGCGCTGCATGCCGCCCCTCAGATTTCGCGCGCTGCTTCCCACCGCACAGTAAAGCACTTAGAGACCGTAAAACGATGAAAAACATAATTGCCAGCAATTTCAGGCAAATCCGCTCTTGACAGGAACAGAAACCTCTGTTATCATAAATCATGAGATGAATACGTATTCATAATTCAGCATCAAAGGATGGACGGCCTGAACCAGCGCAAGATTGCAGAGCTTTCTCAAGTGTCGCAGGCGACTGTATCGCGTGTCCTCAACGCCGATTCCGGTGTCAATGAGGATGTGCGCCGACGCGTGCTTGCTGTCGTTCAGGCGCATGATTACGTGCCGAACGCCCGCGCGCAATCGCTGCGTGGTCAGAGAAGCGGCACACTGGGACTCGTCGTAAACCGCGCGCCGGAAGAGCTTATCCAGAACACATTTTTCAGCGTTCTGATCGTCAGCATTCTCCAGCACTGTGGCGCCAAAGGATATCATCTGTGCGTCGATACGGAACGTCCTCTCGAATCGAAGCGTACGATTCATGAAGAATTACTGCGGACACGGCGCGTCGATGGACTGATACTCGCCGAGTCGCAAGCCAGCGACGCGCGAATCGAGCGGCTGATCGACGGTGGCTTTCCGTTCGTACTGATCGGCAGGTATCCTTCTGAAAACACGGTATGCTCGGTCGATAACGACAATATCGCGGCGGCGCGGCGCGTGACGGAAAAGCTTCTGGAACACGGGCGAAGACGCATCGCTTTTATCGGCGGCCCGGCTGGCATCTACGTTTCCGAAGACCGACTTCTCGGCTATCGTCATGCCCTCGAAGCGGCGGGTCTGCCAGTAGTCGAAGAGCTGATTGCCAATGGCGATTTCAGTGAAGAGAGCGGGGCACTCGTCCTTCAGAAGTTCGCAGCGTTGCCCGAGCCGCCCGACGCGGTGATCGCGGTCGATGACGCGACGGCGATCGGGGCAATGCGTGCCGCGCGTGATCTGCATATCGACATACCCAAGCAGATTGCCTTCGTCGGTTTCAACGACTCGGTCTTCTGTCGGTACTTCGACCCGCCGCTGAGTTCGGTTTCGATCGATATTATGAAGCTCGGGGAGATGGCGACGACAATGCTGATCGACCAGATCGAGCATCGTGAAGTGCACCCGCGACGTTGTATCGTGCCCTGCAATTTCATCGAGCGCGCTTCATCACTTTAATACTCGTTGACACTCGTAAGGATACGTGGCTGAAGCCTGAATTGTAATTGAAATGCCGCCGCAATACCAACAAATGGTCTGGATACGGAGGCGGGCACACTTTTAGTGAACTTTTTATCTCTTTGTTTCGTCTGAATAGGAGCTGGTGTGAATACGTATTCATCGCCTGCTAACCATCACGCGCGGATGTCTGCAGCCTCAGATGCGTCCGCTATCTCATAGTTCTGGTCCACATGGTCACAGAATACTCTTTCGTCCAATTTGCTTTATCTCTCGCCTGAACCGACAGCAATGCCGACAGGGCGAATTCACTCAACTGCCGATCGTGGCATAATTTCGAAACTACGCATCACTACTCCTGGAGGTTTGGAAACAATTGATTACCATGCCGAAGCGCAAAGGCTTCACACTTATCGAACTGCTTGTCGTCATCGCAATCATCGCGATCCTTGCTGCAATCCTGTTCCCTGTCTTCGCACAGGCGCGTGAAAAAGCCCGTCAGACATCCTGCCTTTCCAACATGAAGCAGATCGGCTTGGGTTTCCTGATGTACACGCAGGATTATGATGGTCTGCTGCCCTGCACACGAGACAATGAACCCTATGTCGCCTTCACCCGCGCGCAGCCCTATCTCAAGAACCGCCAGATTTTCAAGTGCCCGTCGTCTTCCTTCGCGCAGGGCGCCATTCAGCACAAGCAGGCAGAATCACCCGGTTTCCCCGCGCCTACCGGTTATATGACGGACCCGAACGATGCCTGCGTAGGACTCGGAGTGTCGACTCTTGGCCCGACCAAGCTCTGGAACGACATCTACGCGCCGCTCGACTACGACCTGAATCCGTCGCTGGAAGCCGACTACCCGAGTTGTAGCGGACTCTATGGCTACTTCCGCACGCTGCGCTCGATCGACGACCAGAACATTCTCAGCCCGTCGAAAGCCGTTATGTTCATCGACTTCCCGGCAGCAGGATTCCTCTACCCGGCAGGTCAGTATGGAAGCGCGGCGGGACAGAACTTCTGGGGTGGCGTGAATACGCAGGGACGCCACACCGGTGGCTCTGTCGCCGTTCACATCGATGGACACGCGAAGTGGTATCGGTTTAGCGTGCTCTATCCGGGTGAGATGGAAGACGACGGCACCAATCGCAAGTGGAACTACTGGGGTTTCGCATGGGGCAACCCGAGCGTTCAGCAGTAATTCGACCAGTGCCCGAATTAGCGAAGCATAGATCAGGCGCATAGACGAAGGAATCACAGTACAATGACGTTTCGTGAACTATCAAAATCGGCGATTCTCGCCACGATCATTGGCGCAGGGGCTTTGACGGCAGGGTGCGGTCAGAAAGCAGAAGATAAGCCAGTGGCAGCGGCTCCTGCGAAATCGGTCGAAGATCGCGTGAAGGAGATTCAGAATAGCACGGACATTCCGCAGCAGGCGAAAGCGGATGCGATCGCCAAAGTCCGCAGCGAGGCTGGAGCGAGTTCCGGTCAATAGCGGACTATCAGCGAAACTTCGATTGCCGTGAATTGCCGGAGTTCGCGATTGATTTACGATCGGGTTCGTGGTATGCTGATCGTGTTGCAGGCAGAGACGCCATCAGGGCGGTGCAAACTTTGATTTGCACCGCCCTATTTTCTTTACACTGAACATTATTGCCGGAAACTATGGAACTAGCATCACGAAGTGAACCAGAATTGGGACCTACCACCCTGATGACGCACCGTCCGCTCACAGCGCCGGAGGCTGTCTGTCTGCACGAGGAGTTAAGGTCGACGCCCAATATTCTCGGCTATACCGTTCAAGAAATCATGCGATTCAAAGATGTGTTTGTTGCGGAATGTGAGGGAGAATTCGGCGGAGTCTGTGTCAGTAAAGACCTGCTGTTTGGCTGGACAGACATCGCAGTGCTGTATGTGCTGCCGACTTTTCGCGCGCGAGGCATTGGCAAACAGCTCTATACGGCGGCATGGAACCGAGCGCAGGAGCGGGAGCGACACATGTTCACGCTCAGCAGGAACGCTTCGGTGCTGCAGATGATGGAGGAGTTCGGCATGCAAATGTCGTGTTCGATGTGGAATGCGCCGCTGGCAGTTCACCTGCATATGAACCGCCACATGATGAGCATGTACCGTTTTCGGGAATCGATCCGGAAATCAAAAGAGATGCGAGGCTCTCTGCCTTTGCGTAGTGGAACACGGCGTCATACGACCTCCAGAAAACCCCTTCCCTAGTTTCGACCGCAACAGTGTAGTCAACCCTCCTATGGATCTTCTCTTCTGGCAAAAGCAACCTGCGAAACGAAGAACTGGATGGTGAGGAAGAGGACTGCCATGCTTCAATCGATGTCGCGGCCAGCGATGCCGTCCACGGTAAGGTGAATGTCCGGACAGTCGTCGGCGGAGGGATGGATTCGAGCTGCCTGCACGAACTTCGCGTGTCCGTCGGCGAGCGCGTAGACGCGCCCGCCTTCCCACCGATGCGCTCCTGGCGTAGCAGGTTTCACATATCCGGTTCCCCAGTAGCCGATCCGACCGCCACTCCCGAACTGGTGGCTGTTCAGCCACTCAGCAATCAAGACTTTCTGCGAAGGGTAGGCGACCGCCGCCTCCGTCTGCGTCACACACATAAAACCGCCTGCGTTGTTCAGTAGATCGCCGAAGTGCATCTGGTTCGTCTGTTCGGGCGTGTGGTAGAAGGCAGCCGAATAGCCATAAGAGGTCGAGTCGAACTTTTGAGCTGAAATGATGTCGGACGGGCAGATCAAGATCGCGGGCGTGCCATCGGCGTTGAAATTCCCCTTCTCCTTCTGCCCGATCCCGAGATAAGGCATCGCGCACCACCGCCAGCGTTTACCCGCAAAAAGATACGGGTCATTGGTGTTGGGATAGCCTTCGTCGTAGTCCTGCGTGTACATTCGGATCGCGAGCGCAGACTGTTTGACGTTGGAAAGGCAGACCGTCTTACGCCCCTGCTCCCGTGCCTGCGCGAAAACGGGAAAGAGTATCGCGGCGAGAATCGCTATTATCGCGATCACGACGAGCAGTTCGATGAGTGTAAAGGCGCAAATGCGCGTCGGTGAATGGCTCTTCAGACGTTTTCTCCTGAGGTCAAATTGATAGGAATTGTTAACCTTTAGTTTCCGGTAAAATAATGTAGACAAATGAGCAGTTTAGACATTGGGCTCTTCTCTGGTAGAGTACGGTTTCCACACCCAACTCACCGGAGGAGAAGCCCAATGTCGGAAACAGTCTACCGCATATGCGCCCTGCTA
>JBBQPY010000168.1:0-11787 GCA_038216735.1 Chthonomonadales bacterium | reverse complement strand
GTTGGCCAGACGGACAGCGTCGCGTTTGAATGCTTCGGTAAAGACTCGTCGTTGTTGCATCGAAAGCTCCTTTTCTAAAGGGGTTATTCGACGCGACCGACTTGCTTAACTCCTTGTACAGTATTTCGGGGGAGACCCAATGCATCTGCATCGCATGATAGTTTTAGAAATATGGCATACGCAGGCTTCGAGAGTGTGCCGCTTGGTCAGAGCACACTTCGTACCCCTTAGATGACCGTAAGGATCTCACGAAGGGCTGAGGCAGCGATTGTCGGTTCGAAGCTGCCATCCTCGAACTCCAGCACAAGCGCGCCGCGCTCGTCGATCCCGCGGGCAGTGCCGATCCGAGCAGTGCCTGAAACCGAAGTTTCGTAGCGACGCCCCGCGGTCTGGTCGAATCGTCGCCACCTTTGCAATATCTCCGGCAGTCCTGCTTCCGCGCGAACTCCCGCAAGCTGTTCGATCTGGGCAGCGATTCGATCGCCGAGATGCTCCGGATCGATCGCAGGCAATCCCTCCAGCATCAACGAGGTGGCGCAGCCCTGCAGCTCCGGCGGAAACGCAGCCACGGTGAGATTGATGCCGACGCCGATCAGCGCGATCCACTCTTCGCGTCCGGCCGAAACTGTTTCGATTAGAATTCCGCCTAGTTTTTTGCTGTTCAGCAAAATATCATTGGGCCACTTGAGACCGACCTGCGGAAGCGAAGACTTGCGACGAGGTGCGTCATCGACCTGATTATCAGGATCGTCAGCTGCATCGCCTGTCGACTGCGTGGTATCAACCTGGGATGATCTGTCTGGTGATATGATCGGGAAATTCTCATGGCACAGGGATTCAATGACCTCGGCAATAGCAACACCTACGAGAAGTCCCATCTCGCCTGCCCGCTCCGGCGTCACAATTCCCTGCTGTAAATAAAAGGTGGCGCACAGGGAAGTATCTCGCAATGCAAACCAATTTTTGCCTCGCTGGCCGCGCCCGCCAGTCTGCTCACGAGCCAGGATGCCAGCATAGCGCAGCGTGTTCGATTCACCGCTGTATGCAGCACGTGAGAGCACGCGCTCCCGTGCGATGTCCATAGTCGAAACGACCGAATCTACTACTTCGAGCCTCATTAGATTTACTTCTTTGTTCCTAATGCTGATTTATTGATTTTTCACCCTCACCCCAAGCTCCTCTTCCCCAAGCGTCAGGAAGAGGGAAAGTGAATGTAAATATTCTGCCTGTAGGTACGAAACTGGAGGCAGGGTGAATAGTTCCGCTGATTTATTGATTTTTCACTGGCAGTTTTCCGTGAACCATCAGTCAGAGCAGTTGTTCACGCATTTTCTTTATGATATTCGGCGGTTATAACGGAGCCGAAGCCGCCACGGATATTAAAATCGCCCGTCACGGTCATGTGACGAGGGTGACAGACAGCGACCAGATCGTCCAGAATGCGGTTCACGACTGCCTCATAGAAAATGCCCTGCTGCCGGAAGGCATAAAAGTACATTTTCAGCGATTTGAGTTCCAGGCAGATGCGGTCGGGCACATAGTCAATCGTGATCGTTGCGAAATCGGGCTGTCCGGTGATCGGGCAGACCGATGTGAACTCTGCGCAGGTGTGCACGACGCGGAAATCGCGCTCTGGGCGCGGACTGTCGAAAGTTTCGAGCAGGGCAGTCTGCTTGTCTCGCGTTACCTCTTCCAACGAAATCATACTCTTCTGTCACTTTCTATTTTGGGTTTTCAATTTATTGCGGCGAGTGTCCGATACCTGCCAGATGCCCTGTGACAGCGTATTTGCTCCGCACACTATTATACTCCAGAGCTATTTGACAAGTTGCATCGCACTCTGTAAGCGGTTACATTTCATGCTGCCGCGACACTGCTTCGTTCAGCAAGCCGCATCTTGATAACGCGACGTCTGTAACGAGCAGATCGGAACAAAAAATAATTCCAAAAATTGTTTCTACAGTCTTTAGCAAAGGTGGGGTAATCGCCGAAATAGGTGTTATACTCATTTTGTACGATCGGCAGCTGTACTGGATGAAGTGATGCGGCAAGTACGCATGCCGGGGCGGCAATATCAGATGATTGCGCTCCGCCGCTGCTCTCTTGCTGTGTTCGATCTCAGTCGATGCACTCGATGAGACAAACTGCACTCTGCGACGCAGAGTTTGCTGCCCGATGTTTGTTCAACGGAATTGTCAGCTGTTTGCCAATCAAAATTACGGAGGTGGGGAAGTGTTGAGAAAGATAAACATTGTGCCGCTTAGAGGGCTATTGCCCGTCGGCATCAAGTTTGAACTCGGGTCTTGTCCACCGAAAGGCAAGCTTTAGCCCGCTGACGTATCGACGTCCGTGTGTGCCGCAGTTTCCCTTTCAGCCGCTTCTTGATCGAGAAGGCAGAGACCATGCGATGGCGTAATGCGCCGTCTCATGTCGTCACGCGCATCTCGTCCGGGAATCCGCAGGTGGTCATACCCTGCAGAGCCCGCGATGAATGTGCGTTTTTTATTGTCTGCTTTTTTGTGATCTGCTTTTTCGAGGAGAAGCGTAATGCCCGGACTTTTGGAACGGTACGAAGCGGGAAACTGCCCCGCTGCCACTCAGGACGAACTGCTGGACACGATCCAGTCACGCATTGAAAAAATGGCGTCGTATTTTGGAAGACGCTGCGGTGTCGATGAGGACGATTTGCGTCAGGAGGCATGGGTCGCGGTGCTGGAGATCATGCCGCGTCTCGATGTGACGGTCGGAACGCCCGAACAGCACCTTCTCAAACGGGCTCGCTGGCGTATTTTAGACACGATCCGTCGACAGCGCAGGCGTCAGCACCTCGCGCTCGATGATATTCCGCCGAATGCCGCCTCCTATCTCGACACGCATCGTACGGTCGATATGTCTGTGCTGCTTGCCCGTCTCACGACGATCCAGCAGCGTATTCTGCGCGCGCTACTGGAGGGCTATACGTGGCGCGAAGTCGGCGCCATTGTCGGCTGCACCTCCGCGAATGTCGCCTATCATGTCCGGCGCATCCGTGAAGTCTATGCGGAGCTCGACGGCGATGTGTAGTACTGCGAACTGCCTGATGCGCTGCGGCACGATCTGCCGCCCACCTTGACCCGTCTCATTTCCCAGTCTTCTGGAATGAGACGGGTTTTTTCTTTTTTTGCTTCAGTGCCGCTTCGTTGACTCTGCCTGGTAAACGCTCTATAATGCTTCAGGATGCTTCGGGGTAATGCAAACTTTGATCGGAGACGATGGGTATGGCTGAGGCTGGAGAGTACGCGATGATCGTCGTGGACAAAACCAAACGTACGCTTTCACTCGTGAGAAATAGTGAAACCGTTGCGACATTTCCGGTGCTTGTCGGGCAAAATCTCGGCACAAAAGAGCGCGAAGGAGATATGCGTACGCCGGAAGGGCACTACTTCGTCTATCGTCTTCTACCAGATGAAGAGTCTGTCGGCGCAGGATACTACAAAGGACTGCATCTCTCCTATCCGGACGTCTCAGATGCGGCACGGGGTCTAGCCAGCGGGCTGATCGACCCTTCGATGTATGAGGAGATTGTGCAGGACTATCGGCAGGGCAATATTCCGCCCCAGGAAACTGCGCTCGGCGGCTATGTCGCAATCCATGCCGGACTTGCCGAAGACGAAAAATTCGAGCGCGGCACAAAAGGGTGTGTCGTGCTGCGAAATAGTGATATGGATCAAGTCTATGCCTTCGCTCACGCCGGAATGCCAATCTTCATCTGCCCATAGCTCGGACTCGAAAGCAAAACAGTACTTTGGTCAATCCCCGCCCTTACTGCCTTCTCGCCCAGCGCCTTACCGCTAGTGAAGCGAAACTGCCCTGGCTTCCCTCTCTTAGTGAAGTAAGGATGTAGGGGGCGGAGTGATGTCGGCAAAATGGTTATCAACTATTTTTGGTGATGGGTTCCGGTTTTAACATTCCGTTTACGAGTGTCATAAAATAGAGCGCAGGAATTGCCCGCCGCAGTGCCGCAATTGCGTATAAGCGAGCAGTTAACGACTGCGGCCGATACAGACAGCGCTAATTCGCAATGCATACGGTGCAGAACAACGTATTGGCAGCATTTCGAATAACTGTCCGGTTCTCTACGCTGTGACTACCCACTCGTTTGCTGTTGTAACAGGGAGAATCCACTTGATCAATCGCCTCCTGCGCCCGCTCGCAGCTGCCTCGCTACTCGTACTGCTCCTGCCCTCCACACTGGCAGCACAAACCGCTCCCGCGTCTGCTTCGCCACCCACCCAGCCCAAAACCGCAACCACAATATCCCCCACGTCGAAAACCGTCACGAACAAAACGAGCAGGAAGTCCGGGACGAGAAAATCACGTACGACCGCCAAATCCGCCAACATCAAGACCGGACAGATCATCAGCCTGAACGCCCTGAACACGGAGAATAGCACGATTATCATTCGGATCGGCGCAGGGAACCTCGACTATGCACTCACGGACGACACGCTCTATCTCAAAGGCGGCAAAATCGCCGTTGTCGGGGATTTCAAAGCCGGCGAAACGGTTGTCGCACATGTGCGGCGCCTGAGCGGAGGACTGATGCAGGTCAGTCAGCTTGCCGATCCCGCTTCGTGGACGTGGTTCACGAAGATCAGTCACGATACGACTGTTTGCACACTCAAAAAGGTGGAAGAAGGCGCTCTGACCGTTGCGATCGGCACGGAAGCGGTGCCGATGACGTATACGACCAGCGATAAAACCCTCTGGTGGAAGAACGGTAAAGCGGCTTCAGAGACTGATTTTGCGGCAGGAAGCACGATCTATATTTCGCCCCGAGCGACCGTAAGCGGCACTCTCATTGCTCGGGTCGTCACCGACAGCGAAAAGAGCGTCGATCAGGTCAAAGAGCATACGGCTGCAACCGTAAATGGCACGATAACCTCACTGGATGCCAGTGATCCGCATAAAATCACGCTCACGACCGCCGCAGGGGAGACTCGCACGCTCGACTGCACGAAGGACGTCGAAGTGCGACGAGGCGCCAAAATGTTGACGTGGGCTTCGTTGAAAACGGGTCAGCACCTGAAAGCGCGTATGCAGCGCGATGATAACGATAATCTTGTCGCCTGGCGTGTCACCATCGGCACGACAAAAACGCGCACAAAGAGGAGTAGGAACAGCGTGCAGTAGTTTGCGATCGACGCGGACGACGATCCAATCGATGATCCAATCCATCAAGCGAGCGGCAAGCAGACTCTGCTTGCCGCTCGACAGTTTTTCGCCGTCAGTATCGTGTTTCCGAGCAGGACTACTGCGTCACTAACCCGAACACCATTCTTACGGAAGGATCAAAACGTGCAGGGAGGCGCATCGTGAGTCAATCAAAACTTTGTGTGGCCGTCGTAGGAATTCGGTTCGGGGCGGACTTCGTGCCGATCTACCAGCGGCACCCCGATGTCGGCGAGGTGGTAATATGCGATACCAGTGCGGAGCGGCTGAAAGAAGTCGGCGATCGATGGAATATTCGTCGCCGATTCACCGATCTCGACACACTGCTTGCCGCGCCGGATATCGATGCCGTGCATCTGCTGACTCCGGTACTGTTGCATGCGGAGCAAACCGTTCGAGTGCTCGAAGCGGGCAAGCATTGCGCGTGCGCGGTCGTCATGGGGCATTCGCTTGACGAACTATGGAGGGTAATTGCGGCGCAGCAGGCGACCGGCAAAAACTATATGATGATGGAAACGGTCGTCTATTCGCGCGAGTTCCTGTATGTTAAGGACCTGTACGATCGCGGCGATATCGGCGAACTGACCTTCCTGCGCGGAGTCTACTTTCAAGACATCGAGGGCTACCCCGACTACTGGAAGCAGGTGCCGCCGATGCGTTATTCGACGCATGCTCTCGCCCCGCTATTGGCGCTGGCTGGCACCCGCGCAACGAAAGTGAACTGTATGGGTTCGGGACGGCTTTCGCCACATCTTCAGGTGCCGGGCGGCAATCCGTTTCGTCTCGAAACAGGTCTGTTCAGGCTGGAGAACTCCGATGCCGCTGCTGAGATCACCAGATCCTGGTTTGAGACGGCGCGCTCCTATGTCGAGAAATTCCATGTCTATGGGACGAAACGCGGCTTCGAGTGGAACCAGCTTCATGACGAAAAACCAGTGCTGTTCACCCTGAGCGATGATCGCTCCTCCTGGGGACGGCCGGTGGCCACCGAGCGCGTTACGATCCCTGATTACGCCGACCGACTTCCCGCGTCGATCCGCGAGTTCACGCAGTATGAGACCGATGGGGCGCACGGTGGGTCGCATCCGCACCTCGTACACGAATTCGTACGCAGTATTGTCGAAGCGCGTCCTCCAGCGATCGACGCAGTCACCGCGGCAAATTGGACGGCTCCCGGCATCTGCGCCCACGAATCAGCGCTCCGCGATGGCGAAACAGTTACCATTCCATCGTTTCGATAAACCGATTGCCTGTTTGATTTGGTCTGGCGAACTACGTTCGCAGCCGATACGCGAGACATGGCAGAATTGATCCGTTTCCGACTCCGATATGCTATAATTCTGTTTGCCCGGTCTGTTGATTCAGCAGAGCGGGCAAACTGTTGCGCCAGATCGAAGGCGGACTCGCATTCATTTGCCGAGGATTTTCCAGGCTACATTTAGAGATATTCAGGAGCAACTCACGATGGCAACCTTGGCGGAAGTGCTCTATGCTCTGCCGACCGAAAAACTGCGCGAACTCGTACGGTCGCGCAAAATGGACACGAAAAAACTGACGCTGATACCGAACAAACGGCAACTCGCGCAGTATATGGCGACCGAACTGATCAAACCCGGTCAGATCGCCGAAGGTATCCTGCTGTGCAATGCACGCGATTTGCGACTGCTCCAACTGCTCGTAAGCGGCGAAGGCGAGCGTGACCGTACGATTCCGAATGCAGAACTGCTCGATATGATCGGCGGCGAATCGCTATCAGAGGCAGTAGCTGCTGTCGCCGCGCGGCTCGAGCAGTTCGGACTCGCGTTCCGCTACGGTTTGGGCATTTTCGTGCCCGGCGCACTGCGCCAGTTTATTCCCGCTTCCCTGTCGGAACGCTACAGCCTCTCCCGCTGCCTCGATATGTACGATGCTGCAGCCGTCAAACGCATCTGCACTAACCTGAATCTGCCACAAGAGACCAAAACGGTCAACATCGAAGCGATACGCGGACGCCTGATCGATGATCCAGCAGGCATGCGTCTGCCGCGACTTCTCGATGCCGAAGAGACCGCCGTAATCGATCACCTCGTTCAGGCGGGCGGATTCATGTCCGCACTGGAAGTCGGCGTCGCGGTTCTCCAGGGCAGAAACGATGATTTCTTCCGCTATGACTGGCAGAATCGGTGGAAGCAGGGGCGCGAACGCAATTCCGTCGATCGCCTGCTCGCCTTCGGTATTCTGCATGTCGTTACTTATGGCTACGCCTACAATCTGTATCTGATCATTCCCGGCGACCTTCTGCGCAAACTGACAGGCAATGCCACCGCAGACTTCTGGACAAGCCCCGCGCCTGAACCTGCACCACTGACCAAACCCCCAGCCGCCATCACGAGGCATACCACTCTTCTGCGCGATGTCGTGTCGCTGTTTGGCTTCATTACTGCGCAGGAAGCAGCCCGCACTAACACAGGCTACATCCATAAATCGAGCCTTAAGAATCTGGCGCGCGGGCTGAGTTTCCCCGATGAACGCTACGCCAGTTTCCTCTACGCGCTCTGCCGATCTGCAGGGATGATCGAAGTTCAAAGCGAGCGACTGATCTACCAGGTTACCGATCGCGGCAACTCATGGCTGCACTGGGACGCGCTCACTCAGGCGCGAGCACTCTATGAAAGCTGGCGCACCGGCGAACTCTGGGGCGAAATGTACGCGGAGCCCCTTCAGAGAAGCAACAGCTATCGCAACGAAATTGCGATGGCTGAGGTGCGGCAGGCGGTGCTCAGCGTTGCCGGAATGACGGTTTCGGAGGATCGTTTCATCGATATAGGCAGTGTGACCGAGGCGCTGACTTTTCATAATCCACTGCTCCTTTCGCGCAGCGCGGCGCTGGGTCCCGATCTTGTGCCCTCGCCAGGCAATTTCGTCCGGCTGATGATCGCCGAATGCCTGTACTGGCTCGGTGCAGCGGAGCTCGGCTGGCTCACGCCGCCCGCTCCCGCCAAACTGGATGTCCCCGCTGTGAAATCCACGAAGAAAGCGGGGAATGTGCTCGCCAAACTGCTGAGCGTCAGTCCCGGTGAGAAGGAAGAAGAGCCTGCAGAGGCGGAAAGCTATCGAATCACTCCACTCGGCGCCTATCTGATCGGCATCGACAATGCGCCGGTCCCGCCGTCTGAGCCTCGCGAAGACCAGTTCATCGTGCAGGCGAACGCAGAGATATTCGTTCCGCCCTTCCTTGAACCGGCGACGCTCTATCACCTGCTTGCCCTGACAGAAACGCCTGCGAAGGGCGCGGCTGGCAACACGGTCAGCATCACGCGCGAGTCGATTCGGCGCTGCCTCGATCAGGGAGAAACTGCCTCCGATATACTCGCGTTTCTGCAGGCGCACGGACGAACCGGAATCCCCCAGAACGTCGAATATCTGATCAATGAGGTCAGCGCAAAGCACGGACATATCCACATCGGGCGAGCCCAGATGTACCTGCAGGTCGATACCCCACTGCTGATGAAAGAGCTGGGGGCGCGCCGCGAACTCAAAGGGTATATCGTGCGCGAGCTCAGCGAAACGGTCGCGCTCATGAGCGCAGACGATCCTGAGAAGATGCTGCGCGAGCTGCGGAAGGCGGGCTATCTGCCCATCTCCGACGATGCGCCGCGTAAGTCGATGCTGAGACTAAAAGCGCGCTCAGCGCCCTCGAGCGTGACCGCTCCGACACCGCCCGCAGAGAAAAAAGCGCGTCTTGCTCAGAAAGCGGATACCTCGGTCGACTGGTCGCGTATCGCGCTCGACGACAATAAACCCTGGGCGGAAGCGTCGCGGGAGAGCGGAACTGGAGTAAGCAATGTCGTCCGCAATCAGGCGCTCATCAAGATCGTGCTGCAGCAGGCAATACGTGGTAAAACGTGTGTGGAGATCGAATACTCCGATGGAAATGGCTCCGGCACGACGAACATCATTATCGAACCGACCCGTCTGATGAATGATTTCGTGAATGCCTACTCGCAGACTTCGGAGGAGAACGTAAGTTTCAATGTCGGACGCATTCAGTGGGCGCGTCTGACCGGTGAACCAGCAAAGGCGCGCTGGTAACCCGGGGATAGCCAGGGCAATAGAATTGCGTTTAGGGAACCGACCCACCCGTCTTCCCGGCACCTCAATCGTCTCTCTCAAAGCTTTTGGTAAGCGGGGAGCGAATGCGGATTTTATATCTGTGAGTGCGAAACTGAAGGCAAGGTGAATTGTTACAGTTTGGGAAGGGCATCTCATCGTAATCAATCATTGACAACTCAAGTTGCGCCTAATGCTCGTTTGATAGCTAAACCATTTTTTCGCCTTGGAAAACGTTCTTTTCGGCACGATTTGCTTTTCCTGCCAGCTCTACCGAGGTTTTCAGAGGCTAAAATAGTTATAAATCAGGGCTTTTCGCCTCTTAATCGAGCGAACGAACATCAGTAGCAACTTGAGTCATTGACAATCCCTTCAATCAATGAACCTGTTCGATCGGATAATCGTTCAATCAAAGTTCAGACAATGGAAAGGGGATTTCGAGAAGTCCTGGGTCTGGTCGGCAGGCTAGTTACAAAAAAAGTATCTTTTGCCTCGATCAGGCGTCGAATATCGACAGAGTTGTGTTACAATGAAAGTCCGACTGTTTGATTGTCAGAACGTTAGACGGTCGAAGCACTGAGGAAATTGGCAGCAAATATGGACAGTCGAAGACATGCACTAACAGGCGCGCGCGCGCTTGGTAATTCGCTGAAAAGCAGACGATATGCACGCGAACTATCTGCTTCACCACTACGTATTGTAGTGAGGGATACTGCAATCGGTGAGTCGCAACGGGGAAAGCACAGCGCTTATACTGTTGGCTTCACTCTGATCGAACTTCTCGTCGTGATCGCAATAATCGCGGTGCTGGCTGCGATCCTGTTTCCTGTTTTTGCCCAGGCACGAGCGAAAGCGCGGCAGACAGTTTGTCTGTTGAATATGCGGCAGATGGGACTGGGAGTCCTGATGTATGCTCAGGACTATGATGAAACGTTTCCGTTGGCGGCAAGCGCGACTGCAACCGGATTTCTCAACTGGCACGATTTCGTCGATCCGTATGTCAAAACAAAGCAGATATGGGTATGTCCCGACTCCGATCTGCCGAATAAAGACATCTATGGGGATCTCGTCTGTCAATACGGGTGGAATGCGAACTACCTGAATATCGGCGTCGTTTCTGCCGACATATATACTTTGAATAACGCGCCCGGAGTTACTCTTGCGGCATTGTCACAGCCTGCGCATACGTTGATGTTGTGCGATGTGCGCGGCATCGATGGGTTTGTGCCGCAGAACCATTTGACTACTTATGTGCTCCCGCCTTCGCTGCCGGATGTCGACTATTGGGGTCGCCCAGCCCCGCGACACAGCCTGGGCGTCGTTACGGGATTGCTTGATGGACATATGAAATGGCTGCGCACGGGCAATTTCTACACTGGTCAGACTCCAGCGGATGGCTGGTTTGCGCTCGACCAGTAGTAAAAATCACGAAGCGGTGACGGCCGGGTGAAAAATCGCGTGAACCATTTTCGCTGTTTGCCACTCTTAAGTGTTATACCGGTGTTCAGGTCGAACCGGTATTAGTCGATATGAAATGATTCCTGTGCTGTTTTGATACTGTTCCGATGCGTATGATGCTTTTTTGGACGCGCATCGCACAGAATACGTGCTCTTATTGTATCCTGCTATTTTTTGAGTTTTGCTTTGTGTGTTTTATTTTTCTGTCCGCTGCTAACGCTTCGAACGTTTGACGACATACAGCTTCACGGTTGAGCGTCCGAGTACGATCGAGCGGGAATGGCGTTCTGATAGTGTGGCGCATTGTGTTGCGGACCGGTAAGTCCGTCGTATTATTGACTGGCGACTGCCGGTCGATTTCTGATTGTTCGTTTGTCTGGAAGCAGTCGTTCGCATTGCCGAAACCGGCGCGATAGACTTGCAACTTTCCGCGAAAACGTCCTGTCATGTGGAGGCAGGGCGTGTGTTTGCGTCAACCATCAAAATTTGCTGTTGCCCTGCGTGGCTTGATTCGGTTCGATGCGCTCGCAAGCCATTTGAAATCCGACGGGAAGAGCGCTCAAGGATGTCGGCAGGAGATTTTGGTGAAACGAATTGCGTTGGCAGCGAACGGCGGACATGAACCACCGGCGCAGTTCCGGCGTATATGAGCGGAACGATGACTTGCTTCTGCTTTGTCTTACAGATTGCAGCGATGAAACGAACGATCGATGCATCTGCAGGGCAGGCAACTTCAATAATGAATTGTGCCGACTCCTGCAACGACAGCGGGAGCGCTGCCGCCGCTTCGCGGAGAGACTAGTCGAAAGCGAAGCCGGAGCGCATACAGGCTTAACACTGATTTGGTTGGTGAAGAGAGAGGAGGGCGCAATGCCCGCACAAATTATAGAGGAGACCCGTGAGCGTTTACGGGATCGGGGCCGCAAGCAGGGCTTCCTTACAGACAAAGACCTGGAAGAGGCATTCCGCCACAATGCGAACCTCAACGATCCCGCCGCTGTCGAGGCGATAATAGAAGACATTAAGACG
>JBBQPY010000167.1:0-11793 GCA_038216735.1 Chthonomonadales bacterium | reverse complement strand
GTTGGCCAGACGGACAGCGTCGCGTTTGAATGCTTCGGTAAAGACTCGTCGTTGTTGCATCGAAAGCTCCTTTTCTAAAGGGGTTATTCGACGCGACCGACTTGCTTAACTCCTTGTACAGTATTTCGGGGGAGACCCAATCCCTGGCTCGATAGAGGCGGAGATAAATTTCGGCTCTCGTGGACGAACGCATGGCAGGCATTGTCTCCACTTCCCGACATATACCGCGATGAGCATAGAGCATACGTTCGAGTAGGATATGGAACTGCTCATCCATCCAATCCGGTGTCGCGCTTCCGTTTTGTGTGGCAGCGCGAAGATTAAGGATAATGGGTAGCAGATCGTCGTGGGGATAGAGTCTTTCGAAGAACAGAACAGGCTGGCGTGCAGATTTCAACGGATCGTCGAGAAGGCGGTCAGCCAGGGTCACGAGACTTTGCAGTATCTCCTCGGCGAACCCGGGCCGAAAAAAAAGACAGAATGTTTCCACAACTGTGTCCGAGTCGATCGTCAAGGTATAGTTTTGCTGATTGTTCAAAACCAGATACGAGGCTTGGTTGAGGGCAAATCGTCCCCCTTCGACTTCATAGACTGCTTGCCCGCTCATTACACACTTGATTGAGAGGGTTCCCCGGTATTTTTCTGCGGGATGATACGTGTTCTTGCCATTCAGAATGGCGTTAGCCTGCCCCAGCGTTGCCCAACGCGGATTAAAGATACCCGAGTCAGTACTACCGATAATTCGCAGCGGGAAATCGGGCGACTGCATGGAACTAATCACAAGGGACAGTATCAACTTTCTCTATATTTTTTCGGGCAAAATTATGTCTTACAGTATTCTGACAGAGAACGCTACTCCAATATTACGTACATGGCGTTGGCTGGAAGGGTAAGAGTCGCTTTGCCGCCCGCTGAGGCAATAGCAATCTGCTTCACGGCATAGCCGGCTGTGTCGAGCAGTGTCGCCTTCTTCAGTCTCGGGTTGTTGATCGTCAGTACCATGTCGGTATTCGTAATCCGCCACGGCATCGTTCCAGTATTCACGATCTCATACCCATGAAATGTCTGCTTGCCATCATCCCCCTTGAAATCGGTCGCTTTCGACTGCCATCCGGTCGGACGCGCATAGGTGCCGACCTGCACGAGAATTTTCTGTGAGGTGTTCAGAGGTTTGTCGTCCATCGAGACCACGCTGACGGTCGCATATCGGTTGCCGGAGCGCAGCGTAATGTCACCGAGCCGAATATCGCCCGCCTGCTTCAGAAACCCGCTCGCGCCCTGCACTTTAGGCGCGTTGACGGTCAAAAGCCCGGTACCATAGTTTAGATTCACTTCACCTGTTACACTCCGAACCGTTTTCTTTCCGTTGTCGATGTAGCGGCTCAGATCGATCGTCTTGCTTTTTGCTGGATCTCCGCCATACTTCACTTCGACCGGACCAACGAGAAACGCGAGCGGATCGACGCCTTTGGTGATGTTGGACTGCCCGCCCGTATTGCCGGTGTAGCGGTTCGGGTCGAAACTCCTGTCCTCGGCGATTGCGGGCACTCTGCGCTGCCATAGGTCCTCATACGAGCGCTCTTCGTGCACGACCGGTTCGCCCTGCTTAATATAGCCCATCCGGTAGCTGAGCGCGTTGGCGGGGAAGCTGCCCATGAGCATCGGCGTTGCACAAGTCCATTTGTTGAGCGGATGCTGCCCGTTGAGGTTGGCGAACATAAAATACGGGTTGGTCTCGTACTCCGTCGTGCCGCCCGCCGCAAACCAGTAAAAGGTATCGACGCCTGTCAATGACTGGTAGGCAGAAGCCATAAACGTGCCTTCCGACTGGTAGCCCTCCGGACTCACCCAGCTGCTCTCGGTAATGACCATAGGATGCCCTGCGACCTGTTTTAGGTTTATCGGCAGGCTGCGCGGATCGAGCAGGCAGGAGTTATTGGTAAAATGGTGTCCGGGATCGATCCGCCAGCCATTGTTTTCGCCAGTGTGTACGCCGCCGGTATACTTGTTGACTGCCATCACGTCGAGCACGGCATTGGTATAGCGTTCAACGTCATTGAGCCGGACGGGGTCGGCAGTGATCCAGTTGCTGGCATTGATCAGCTGTTTGCAGCCGAGGTCTTTGCGATAGTAGTTGCCGATGTCTGCATAGAACTTACGTTGTGTTTCGGCATAGAAATGAACCTCATCCGCAGCGCGCTTCGCGATGCCGCCGGTTTGATCCAATGTCAACTGATAGGTATCCAGCAGCCCGACTTTGCCGTTCGCGAAGTCGTCTTTGTCATTGCTGGTATTCTCCCAGGCAGTTTTCGCCGCTGCTAGTGAACCGTACTTTTTCGTCAGCCACTGCCCGAACTTGATGCCGAGTTTCTGCTGTTGTTCAGGCTTTACTCCCTGCATCGTCCAGAAGAACATACCATCTTCGTTCTGAACCTGAATGATTCCGACTGCCGGGTCCTGCGCGAGAGGAATGCCAGTGTAAGGGTTTTTGGGCGCGTAGAGTGCTTTGACCCAGGCTTTATAGCCCGCCTGCAGCGTCTCATTGAAGAACAGCACTCCCCACAAATCAGTTTTGCCCGAATAGCCGTCGATTTCCCACTTGCCCGCATCTTTTTCCGTCGCCCAGTACGGCGAGATTGTGGAGTAGATGCCCTCTTTTTTCAGCGCGGCGACGAAGCGCCAGATGCCATCGATCTCTTTTTGATTGACATCGGTGATTTGGGAGTTCCCGGTTGGCGCGATCTGTGTGTGAAGGCGCACCATATTGACCCCGATCTTCGCGAGGAACTTCGCGTGTGTCGCCATCTCTGGCGGGCTGAGTCGATAGCCGTCCGAGACCACTGCCCAGAAGCGGACAGGTTTGCCATTTCCGAGTGTGAAGCTATTGCCATCGGCGGAGAGTTTCAGAAAGCCCGTTTCGCCGGCAGTCTTTTCGTTGAGCCCCCGCAGATCGAGCATCGCGCCCGGTTTATAGCCTCGATCCTTGTAATCGAACGCCCAGCTTTCGGTCGGGACGCCTTCCTGCGCGCGGATCGATGTGGTGCAGGACGGCAGGGTGCCCAGCGCGAGCAGCGCTATGGGCAGCCAGCGCAATTTTCGTCGAGCGGACGTCGGGATAGGTCGTTGTCTTTTCATTGTAAGAGTTATTCCTTCGGTTTGACATCAAAAAAACGGAAGACGACATATACAGAATTCTGCGGAAACAGAGCTATAATACCATGATCTACTTTTCTCGTAAAGTGATTGAGACAAACTCGGCCTTGGCTTATGAATGCCACTTCTAGTCCTGAGCGGCGGCGAATAGCCTTAGCGAGCGGCGTATTATCATCTATTTTCAAATTAGGGACCCCTTTTGTCCGTCTAGTGTGATTTTGGCATGAATTGTGCAGTAGTATTTATTGGGCTTAGCTAGGGCGTTAGATAGTTGGCGCAAGAAACGCAGGCTTCGTCACTTGAAGCAGTAAAGTTATCCGTTTCGGAGGAGACATTCAATGCATTCGCAAATGCACAAACTCCAAATTCCATCTCTTGCACTGATATTGGGATTGATCGGCAGCGCATCGGCACATGCGGGCACCTACAATTTTTTCACTGCCGCAGGTGCAACCGAAGCCTCGGGTGAAGCAGTCAACGTCAGTGCCATCTTTACCACCAGCGCTAACCAGGTCGAGATCAAACTAACTAACCTGATTGGCAACCAGACAGATGTTGCGCAAAATGTAAGCGGCATGTTTTTTACGCTCGACCCGACAAAGACCACGGGTACTCTCACTTCCAGTTCTGGAAAAGAGCGAATAGTTGGCAAGAATAAGTCATTTACAGACGGGAGTTCTGTTGCAACGGGTTGGGACCTTACTAATTCGTCAGGAACGTTCCACCTGAATGATCTTGGCAGCGCGGTGGGCCCTGCCCATACGCTGCTTGGCAGTCCCAACAGCAGCAATATCTATAGCAGTGCTAACGGTTCTATTGCTGGAAATAAGCCGCATAATGCATTTCTGTCAGGAACACTGGATTTCATTATCAATGTTCAGGGTGTCACAGCAAATACCAAAATTACCAGTGCGACTTTTTCGTTTGGTACGGCGGCGGGTAATAATGTGAATGCTGTGCCCGAACCCGCGTTTTACCAGCTAAGTGCTCTTTGCTTACTGGGCGGAGTTGGATTGTTGCGGCTTCGCAAAGCACGTCATACCATCTGATTGGCCAGGAAGATTAGACTGAGATGTCACGTATGCTCCCTAGCCAACTCTTCGAGAGTGGAGAAGGGCATCGTTTTAATCTTTCACTATCCTTGGGATAATACTCGATTGTTGTGACCATCCTCACACAACATATTGGGCGGGTCGAGAAATCAACTTCTCGGCCCGCTTTTTTCATCTCATTGACCTTAACGCAGCGGACTCGATCGCGAGCAGTGCCATTGGCAGCTTACCACGATCGACTTTTCTTCTCTGAACCTTGATCTATCTGATTATCTTGATCAGGATGATTCCCAGAGGCTATATCGGAACTTTGCGCCGATTACACCAACCCTGTCTCCAGCCAGAAGGCTGCCAGCATTGATTGGTAACCTCACATTTCATCACGAAAATCACAAAAATCAAGGTTCAGACAACCAGTCCGCTCACGTGCGGGGATGAGGGCGCATCGGAGGATGAACTCACGCGGTGGCTCCCGCTTGCTTTAGTAAAAGAATGACTTCCTTCCAACTCGCTGGCCCGACTGTATCTTGAAACTCGCTATTCGCGGCAATTCTGCTTTTCCATGATTTAATTGCTAACGCCAGAACGGTTTGTCCATGGTGGTTTTTGATGTCGAGGCGCGCATGATGCTTGAGCAGGAAGGTAACCGCTGTTAGGTCTGGCGAACATTCCCGGTCACAAGCCCGCATCAAGGTAGTGTCTCCCTCACTATCCTGTGCGTCGATGTTGGCTCCATGTGCCAGCAACACGGAAGCAGCGCTAGTCTCGAAGCCGTCTGGATTCAACGTCTCCATAAACGCTGTACCGCCCTCGAAATTTGGTTTGTTGACCTGTGCCCCGTGCTCCAGAAGCCCGATGAGAACCCGGGTAGGTTTTTGATAGATGATCGCCAACTGTAACGCTGACTTTCTTTCCTCACCCGCGGAAGCGATACGGTTCACGTCAGCGCCTGCCGCGAGGAGCATTTTGACGGACTGGTCATCGTCTTGCACGAGCGCCTCGTTCAAGGGGGGCCAGCCCGTGCCTTCTTTGCCGTTTACGTCCACTCCGTGCTGCAGCAGAAAATGAATCATGTCCTGCTTGAACGGGCCGGCTTTCAAATCGTAGATCGCCCACGTGAGGAGATTGGAATAAGAACTCCCTTTGGTCATTGAAGCCGTTACTCTTGCGTAGGCGCCTGCTTCGATCAAAAGACGAACTATTCGAAACATGTGCTCCTCACGTTCGGGGGGCATATCAAGAAACAGGTTGCTTTCGAGAGCGTATTCGATGGCTCTTGGCCCATGGTCGGGTTCCGGCGTTGCTCCTCCGAGCCGCATCGATACCCGGATCATCTGCCAGAAGCTGTCTAGGTGTGGGTGATACCGCGCGTTCGGATCGGCTCCCCGTTTCAGCAAATTCTGTACCTCATCGATATTCGTCCGTTGAACAGCAGTCACCAGTTCCTGGTTCAACCGCTTCTGGCGGGCAACGCGCCACATCAGACCACCCAACACAGTCAATATCAAGATCAGTGCAGCACAAGCCAGGATCGCAGAGAGTTTGAACTTTCGCTTCTTCATTTTGGATTCCTATTGGCTTCCTACCCAGGTAAAACGACCTCGGAAGCTTCTAGCGTCCGCAAAAACTTGTCGAAGGCTTCGAGAGCGCGTTCGCCCTTACGACGGGCTTTCTCGCGCTTGTCGCGGATCGGTACGCCGGGAAGTTCCGGCACGATGCCCCAGTTCGCGTTCATCGGTGAGAAGTGCTTCGGGTCGGTCTCGGTCAGGTAGGCGCAGAGTGAGCCTAACACGGTGATCGGCGGCGGCACGGCGGGCGACAGACCGTGCGTTTGACGATGCGCGTTCAAACCGGTCAGTATCCCGATCGCCGCGGATTCGAGATAGCCTTCGACGCCCGTCATCTGACCCGCGAGGAAAATGCCGGGATGCTCGCGCAGTTGGCAGGTCGCGTCGAGCAGCTGCGGCGCGTTGACGTAGGTGTTACGGTGCATCACTCCGAATCGCACGAAATCCGCGTTGGCGAGACCCGGTATCATCTGCAGAACTCGCTTCTGCTCGCCCCATTTCAGCCGTGTCTGGAACCCAACCAAGCCCCAGAGCGTTCCCTCACGGTTCTCCTGCCGAAGCTGAACTACGGCATAAGGGCGACGACCTGTACGCGGATCGACGAGACCGATCGGTTTCATCGGTCCAAATGCCAGCGTCTTCGGTCCACGCCGCGCCAGCTCCTCCACCGGTACACACATCTCGAAAAAGACCATTTTGCCGCCGGTATCGCCTTCGAACTCGTGCATCGGAGTCTTCTCCGCGCCGTTCAGCGCTTCCCAGAACGCCAGATACTCGTCCTTCTCAAACGGGCAGTTCAGGTAGTCTGCGCTCTCGACCGGCGCCCCCGCACACCCGATCGCCTCGTCCTCTTCGACCGGCCCCGATGGTGACGCTTCGAGATCGCTGTTCCGGTTGAACGCCTCGCTTTCACCCTTATTATTTTCGCTATCCAGGCTCATTATCTCCGGCAGATTAGAGCCTTTGCCGCGTCGGGAGGCGCGAAAGACGCGGCTCATATCGAGGCTGTCGTAGGTGACGGTCGGGGCAACGGCGTCATAGAACGAAAGAGAATCGCCGCCCGTGAGTTTTGCGATCTCTGCGGCAAAGGCGTCGGCTGTCAGGGGTCCGGTCGCGATGATCAGCGGGCGGGCGTCGGGAAGCTCGGTGACTTCCTGACGGAGGATCGTGATGTTCGGGTGCGCCTCCAGAGTCGCCGTGACCTCCCGCGCAAACGGGTCACGATCGACTGCCAGCGCCTCACCCGCCGGAACGCGGTGCTTTTCGGCGATCGGCAGAATCAGTGAACCGAGGCGGCGCATCTCTTCTTTGAGCACGCCGCTCGCGTTGGTGAGCAGGTTGGATTTGAAGGAGTTGGAGCAGACTAGCTCTGCCAGGTCACCGCTGCGATGTACGGGCGTATTGCGCACGGGTCGCATTTCATAGAGCACAACTCTGCTCCCACGCTGCGCCGCCGCCCACGCCGCCTCGACGCCTGCAAACCCGCCCCCGATCACCGTAATCGTATCTGTATTATTTTCGTTTGTCATTGTGTTTGCTGTGAGGTATGTTCACCGTAAGTACTGATTGCTGAGTGGTTCGATTTAGCCGGATATTCTGACACTTTACCGGGCACTGAAAAGTACCCGGCAGAAAAAAGCGAACGTCGTTCAGACGCACATGGCGGAGGGCAGAGATGTGTTTTTCGTCTGACAGACGTTTGCACTTTGAAGATGGGCATTTTCTACCCCGGAGCGCATTAGAAGATCATCTTGATTGTATGATACCCTTCGAGACGTCATACGGCAAGTCGTTCGCAGATCAATCTATTGCCTGGCAGGAAAGTGACCGCTGACTGCCTAATCAATCATCAGCATTCACAAGCAGTCCACAAAGCTAAACCCACCTTCCCTATCAGAACCAATGTCAGGAGCAACCATGCCAAAGATCGCTTTTATCGGTGCCGGAAGCACCGTCTTCGCTAAAAATCTGCTCGGCGATATACTCTCGTTTCCCGAGCTGGCCGAAAGCCATATCGCGCTGATGGACATCAACGACGAGCGTCTGCAGACTTCGGGAATCGTCGCGAACAAAGTCGCGAAGACGGTCGGAGCGCACCCGGAAATCACCACGCATACGGATCGGCGCAGCGCACTCGAAGGCGCGGACTACGCGATCAATATGATCCAGGTCGGCGGTTACAAACCGAGCACCGTGATCGATTTCGAGATTCCCAAGAAGTACGGACTGCGGCAGACGATCGCGGATACGCTTGGAATCGGGGGCATCATGCGCGCGCTGCGAACGATCCCCGTGATGCTGGATATGTGTCACGAGATGGAGGAAGTGGCGCCCGACATCACCTTCCTGAACTACGTCAACCCGATGTGCATGAACACCTGGGCGGTCACGAAAGCCACTAAAATTAAGACAGTTGGTCTGTGCCACAGCGTGCAGGGAACGGCAGAGCAGCTCGCCCACGACATTGGTGTTCCAATCGGCGATATCAACTATCTGTGCGCGGGCATCAATCACATGGCGTACTACCTTAAATTCGAGCGCAATGGCGAAGACCTATACCCCCTGATTCGCAAAGTCGTCGAGGAAGGACGTGTGCCGGACTGGAACCGTACGCGGTATGAGATGTTGACTCGGCTCGGCTATTTCGTCACCGAATCATCGGAGCATTTTGCGGAGTACTGTCCATATTTCATTCGCCGCGACAGACCAGACCTCCTGGAAAAGTTCAATGTGCCGCTGGATGAGTATATTAGTCGCTGTGAGAACCAGATCGCTGGCTGGCACAAAATGAAGGCGGAGTACGAGAGCGACGCGCCGATCGAAGTGCATCGCAGCCATGAGTACGGCTCGCTGATCATCCACAGTATGCACACCAACACCCCGCGTGTCGTCTATGGAAATGTCGCAAACGACGGTTTGATCTCGAATCTGCCGGAGGGCTGCTGTGTCGAGGTGCCGGTTCTGGTCGACCGGAGCGGGTTGCAGCCGACGCGAATCGGCAAACTGCCTCCGCAGTTGGCAGCGATGATGCAGACCAACATCAACGTTCAATCTCTGACAGTCGAAGCCGCGCTCACGCACAAAAAAGAGCACGTCTATCATGCCGCGATGTTCGACCCGCACACTTCGGCAGAGTTGACCCTCGACGAAATCTACTCGATGGTGGATGAGCTGCTCCTCGCGCACGGTGACTACATCCCGCCCATGCACTAAGTCGGTCAGCCCTCACCCCCATCAGCCCTCATCCCAACCCTTCTCCCTACCGCTCATACTTCGCTAGGGAGAAGGGCGAAGGCAAGAGCAAATGCGGCGACATTTGTATTGTCTCCCCCTCGGGCCAAGGAGCTTGCGACTGGCAGGAATAAGGGCAAATGCAACTGTATCTGGGTTGTCTCCCCCTCTCCCTAACGAGGAACGAGTGGTAGGGAGAGGGGGTCGGGTGGTGAGGGCTGTCGTCTTCAGGAAAATCATATGAAAAACACACAAAAATTTCGTTCACGTCTTATGCGAGCGGTTAGCGCGTTGCTGATCGTTGGAGGAATTATGCATGCAGGCGCCGCTTTTGCGCAGAAACGCCCTGCCGCTTCGAAGTCCCAAGCGAACAAAATCTGGATCAGCGCGTACTACATGGCGAGCGAGCAAACGAGCGGTCACCTGCTCCCCTCCGAGATCGACTTTAAAGCGTTCTCGCATCTAATCGATTTCGCGATCATTCCCGAAAAGGACGGATCGATCGATCCGCTTAAATGCGGCATCACGCCGGAGCAGTCCAAAGCGGTAATCACGCCAGCGCACGCCGCTGGCTGCAAAGTGATCGTCTGCCTTGGTGGCGCGGAGACGGAGCCTCGCCTGCATCCGGCGTTAACGGATGCTGTGCGCCCAACCTTCGTCCGCAGCCTCGTGCAGTTCATTACCACGCGCGGTTACGACGGGATCGATATCGATATCGAGCCGATAGAGGACGCCGACGTTCCGAACTACGAGAAACTGGTTCATGAACTCCGCGTCGCTCTGAACGCCGCCGATGCGAAGTTGCTGCTGACTGCCGCAACCGCTCAACAACCCGCGATGTTCGCCCGAATACAGCAGGACTTCGACCAGATCAACCTGATGACCTACGATCTGAGCGGAACGTATCCTGGATTCGAGACCTGGTACAATGCGGCGCTCTACGATGGCGGCAAAAACCTGATCAGCTCGGGGAAACCGTTTCCCTCGGTCACCAGCACGGTCGATGAGTTCGCGAAAGCAGGCATTCTCAAGTCGAAACTCGGGATCGGAGTAGGGTTCTATGGTTATGTCTGGACGGGCGTGACGGCGCCGCAGCAGAGCATTCAGGGCGTGACGGTCGACGATGGCGTCGATTACAACGAGATCATGGACAAGTACTATCAGCCCGACCGCTACCACTGGGATGATAAAGCGAAGGCTCCGTATCTGACCATCGATTCTGCTCAGGTGAAGGAGCGAAAGTTCATCTCCTACGATGACGAAAAGCTCTGTGCGATGAAGGTCGCCTACACCCGTCAGAATGGACTCGGCGGCTTGATCATCTGGCAGCTTGGCGGTGGCTATCGTAAAAACCAGCCCGCAGGCAAACGGGATGAACTCCTGCAAGTCATCAAACGCGCCTGGCTGCATCCCAGAGTCGATAAGTCTCTGAATCCGGTGAACAAAAGCTAATCAGCCTTTACCCCTAACCCCCTCTCGCTGGCAGTCGTATGCTCCTTAATGGGCGGGGAGACAATACAGTTTTATTCTTGCATTCGCCCTTCTCCCTAACGAGGAACGAGTGGTAGGGAGAAGGGTTGGGATGAGGGTCGGTAGTGCGGGCTGATGGGGATAAGGACTGATAATACGGATAGAAAGAGGTACAGATGTCCGACCACCGGGTAGCTGACTACGAGGATAAATACGATGTCGTCGTCTATGGGACGGTCTGTCTCGACGCCATCTGGCGCGTCGAACGGCTTGCGCCGCCGGGCGGATGGGCGCCGATCCTCGAAGAAAAGAAGATGATTGGCGGCGAAGCGTCCAACACCGCGATCGCGCTCGCGCGGTGGGGCTTGCGAGTCGCGCTGGTCGGGAACGCCATCGGCGATGATGAGGATGGACGATTACTGCGCCGGCTTTTCGCCCGCGACGCGCCCGAAATCGATCTAAGGTACATCCAATCGCTGCCGTCCGCACACACGCCCTACTGTGTCTGTATTGCGACGCCCGACGGGAATCGGACGATGTACGGAACGGGTTTCGACGCGATGCAGTGCCCGACGCTCACTCCCGAACTGGCGCAGAAGTCGCGGTTCTTCACAATGGATCCGAATGCCTGGGACCCTGGACTGCGAGCGGCGGAAGCCGCCTTCGCCGCAGGAATGCTGGTCACGGCAATGGACTATACCCGCGATGCGGGCGTTACCAGCAGAGCCGCAATCAATGTCACTTCTCGCGATCATTTAGGGCTCGAGAAAAGCGTGGACGATCTGGCAGCGCGAGCCGCCGAGTTGCGCGATCTGCACAGTCAGACAGTCATTGTGACGTGTGGGGCGGAGGGCTGTTTTGTCGCCGAACGCGGCCGGGGAGGGGCGGCCATTCGCTTCCCTGCCTTCGTCGCGCCAGAATGCATCGATACGACAGGAGCCGGAGACATTTATCGCGCGGGACTGTTGTTCGGGCAGGTACAGGAGTGGGATTTGCCGCGCACGATCCGGTTTGCCGCCGCTGCCGCCGCGCTCAACTGCACCGCGATGGGCGGGTGGGGCGGCGTACATTCCCTCGCCGAAACGCTCGCTTTCATGGAAACTGGTCTCCCACGTCAATAAACGCTCCTCGACTAACAGCAGTAGGTTCCGCGTCAACCCTCATCCCCATGACATGCACCCGGTTTTGAGTAGCAGAGGAAGAGTGAGTCTTCTCGTCAAACAACACGGACAAGGAGACGAGCAAGATGAAACAGAAACAGTTTACCAACGAGCAGATCGTGGCGATCCTCGCGCAGGCCGACAAAGGCGAGAAGCCCA
>JBBQPY010000166.1:0-11833 GCA_038216735.1 Chthonomonadales bacterium | reverse complement strand
GCAGGAGCTTCACCTGACGCTGCTTCATACGAACGATACACACGGGCATATTCGTCCCTACAGCTATCCGGACACGTTCGATCCCACTTCCGATGTTGCCAAACTGAAAACCCGCCATAATATCGGCGGAGCAGCGCGACGGGCGACTCTAATCGAGCGTATCCGGCATGAACGGGGGCATGAAACACTGCTGATCGATGCAGGCGATATCTGTGACGGAACTCCCTTTTCGACCGAATATCATGGCGACGCCGACATCGCCGTGATGAACGCGATCGGCTACGATCTCGCCTGCCCCGGAAACCACGAGTACAGCAACACGCTCCCGCAGGTTCGGAAACTGATCGGTGAGGCTAAGTTTCCGCTGCTATCGGCGAACTCGACGGTGATCGCCGACGGAACGTCGCTCTACACGCCCTATGTGATCAAACAGGTGGGCGGCGTACGAATTGCCTTTTTCGGACTGCTCACCTATGACGCGCACACCTACCCCGCCGCTCGCACCGAACTGCAAATGGAAGAGCCAATCGCTTCGGCGCGTAAACTCGTGCCGGAGCTGCGTAAGAAGGCAGATATGGTGATCGCGATCACGCATATCGGAGTCGATGACGATATCCGGCTCGCCGCCGATATTCCCGGCATCGACATCATCGTCGGTGGACATTCGCACACCCTCCTCGCGCAGCCGGTGCTGATCCCTCACCCTTCCGATACGACGCCCCATTCGATACATGCGACGCTGATCGTGCAGGATTTCCAGTGGGCAGGCACACTCGGTCGCCTCGATCTACTGCTGCATCACGCCCCGAACGGCGCCTGGACGGTCGAGCGTTACGGAGGCAAACTGCTGCCGATCACAGCTGCATTGCCCGAAGATCCTGCCGTAGCAGCTATCGTTGCAGGCTACTGGGACCCGATCAAAGGAAAATATGGCGAAGTTGTTGGTCAGGCAGCGGCAGATTTTGCGGCGAAGGGCGCGGATCGTGCCGACTACAATTTGGTCGCCGACGCCATCCGCGAGCAGTTGGGAGCAGAGTTCGTGATCGAAAATATCGGTGGCGTGCGTGCTCCGCTGGCGAAGGGACCGATCACCTACGAAGACCTCGTAACGATGGATCCGTTCGGCAACACGCTCATCTCCTTTCGTGCGACTGGCAGACAGATCCAAGCAATTCTGGCGAAAAACCGTCCCGCCGTCTCCGGCATTCGCTACGTCTATGACAATGGCACGCTGATCGAAGCTACGCTCGGGGGCAAACCGATCGAAGACGATAAAGTCTACTCCGGCGTCACGAACAGCTACTATGCCCACTTCATTCTGGTGGGGATCGCAGACAAAATGGACACTGGCAAACAGCGACTGGAAACGGTGGCCGCCTACATCCGCGCACACAAAACCATTGTACCAATCTATGACGGACGACGTTCGCTCCTGAAAACCAGCGATTACGATTGATGCGGCCGAAGCGATTATCTGTCCTGCAACGCAAAGCGGCTCGCTGTGGAATCGATTCCACAGCGAGCCGCTTTGCGCTTGAATGCGTTGGGATGGTTTGACAACCCTCTCAGGTTCAGAAACGCGCAGCAGGTGCGGGTACGAGCAGAATGAGGATAGCTTCCACCGCGCCAGGGATGCGGTGTTGTGCAATGAGGGTGATCCGCGACGTGGTCAGTGAGGGCAGAAAGGAGAAGTCTCCCTCCAGTATCCGGAATGGGACTTCTATCGGCGAGCATTTCACGGCCTGGAACGCAGCTAAGAATCGCAGATGGAGGGCAGGGCACAGCAAATCCGTCAGCGGTTTGCCAACGGCTGCTGCGGCGGTCGTACTGGTTGTCTGCTCCAGTCGTTCGCTCCATCGGATCACCACCGCGTCGCGATCGACGATCAGCCAGGGCTGCTCGACATGTGCGAGCAGCGCATCTATGCAGGCGCGTGCGCAGGTGGCGCTGCGTCGCGCCTGCTCTGCCGCCGCTCGCTGGATAAGTTCGCTACGCTGCAAATCCTGCGTGGCATCCAATTTTGTCCGCTCGGTTATGTCGCTGTCCGGCCTGTTTTCGACACGTACTACCGCCGATGACAAGTTGACTTCATCACTGGATGTGATCGAAGAGGCAGAGATATTTGGCTCTAAGATTCTATTCACGCGTAGGAGTGCTCCGGAGACGGCGTAAGCGCAGCAGAATGCTGCATCGTAATGCGTGTTTGAGGCTCGAAAAAGTGCCGCCGTGCCGCGGAATGGCGGCAGCTTTACTGATATTCTGGCATTCGCACACGGTTTCTTCATTAAAAGATTAGACTTCGAAATCAAACGAAAATCAGATCGTGTCTGTGCTGCTTCGACCATTTGTGTCGGGAGCAGGCAGTGCCCAGGCGAGCGCCGCTCCAATCGCAACTATCACGGCAGTTACCACAAAAAGTACCGGTATCCCGCCGATCGATACCATGCTCTTATGCTGCACCAGCAGGCCGCCGAAATAGGGATACAGCGCAGAAGGCATGAACAGAAGACTGAGCAGCGCAATGAATAAAGATCGCTCCTGTTTACGCACATGGGTCAGGAGATAGTGATTGAAAGTGATCCAGAGGCCCCAGTTCAGACTGCCTCCCATCAGCAGAAAAACGAGTCCGAACAGCCAGGGGGACACTCTGCCAATCGTGAGCGCCAGCAGAGGTGTGAGCAGGCACGTAAGCGCGACGCAGCGAACGGAGGTCGCGGCCGATCGCCGTTCGCTGATCAGCGCCCATGCGGGCATGAGGACGACGACGCCCAGCGCCTGCATAACTTGATAGTAGGCGCCCCATTCATCTCCAAGTCGAAACCGCGAAGTCGCGTAAAGAACATAAAAAGGCGCGGACGCAGCTCCGAACCCGACGAGCAGCTGCACGAGAGCCAACCGAGCGAAGATCGGATTGGCGCGAAGCACAGAGGGCAGTCGGTAGAGATAGCTGCCCAGTGGAGGCAGGGGCTCAGTCTCTGCGGTCGAGGGCGCAGGCGGTTCACGAATCAGCAGGACGCCGATCAGCGAAATCTGGAACATCAGTACGGCGATACCCGCCAGCAGCGCATAGTTGAACGGGAATGGCAGGCCGGATGCTGCGAGGACACTGCGCACGATAAAGGCAGCAATGGCAATGCTGATCACCCCGGACGCCAGCTGCGTGACGGCGAAAAAACGTCCTCGCGTTTTATCCGTGAATGCGCGCGCCACAATCTCCATCCACGGAACATAGCCTAGCCCATCGCCCAGCGCCCAGATCGTCAGAAGTATTATAGTTGCCCACAGCGCGGTAAGGCGCGCCGCATGGCTATCGGCGGCATGCCACAAAAACCAGGGTAATGCCAACAGTGGCAGCCGAGTCGTCGTCGCGACCCAGGATAGTATCGGCTTCTGACGCGTGCGGTTGTGTGTGGCATAGGCGACGAGGATCTGAAACAGACTGAAAGCGAGAAAGCGGATTGCCGCGAAGGCGCCGATCAGCACTCCGGAAGCGCCGAGCCGATCGAGCAGCAAGGGCAGTATCGCACTCATATCGATAAACGCCATTCCCAGCGAAAAGAAGGTGACGTCCAGCATCAACGCGCTCAGGTTCCAGCGCACGCGGCGCGGATCGGTGTCTCCGTGATGTGAAGAGGAGGGCTCGGCGTCCAGGGCAGATAATTCGTTTAAGGATGGATCGAAATCAGGCATAAAATTCGAGGTAATTGCTGCGGCATGCTGTCATTCTTAGACAGGATCGATTTCCGGCTGTCCGGATCATTGAGGTACTTCAAACTCACTTTTCGAATACTACTTTTCTGGCAGATACTGGCTGTCAGTGTTGAGGCAGTCTTCGAGATTTTTGATTTGTGCGCTCAGGACGTCGTTTTGCTCCAGGATGGCATGGATCAACGCGAAAACGGCGTCTGGTCACTGGCCATAGATCGTTTGGAACTGGTCGCGCGTGAGCATAGTGGATTTCACGCATCAGAAATGCAAAGAGCTGCACCAGGACATTGAGCTTTCTGCCCGAAAAGAGGGCTGCCTAGTAACCCACATTCATCTATACCACTTCATCGATACGAGCCAGCAGATACGCCAGATGGCGAGTGCCGCGAACGAAATCGTCGAGACGGATATGCTCGTTGGGTGAGTGTACGCGTACGCCGGGATATTCAATGCCAGGGCTGGTGACAGGAAGTCCAAGCATACCGGAGAACCACCACATCGGTCCTGAACCTCCGACGATCGGGATGATAGACGCTGGCTTGCCGTAAATCTCTTCTGCAGTCTCTGCCGCAAGCCGGACAAGCGGATGATCAGGGTCGACGCGGGCCGGGCGCTGACCGCCGAGAAACGTAATTTCAATGTCGGTAAATCCCTGCGCATCGAGATGCGCCCGCAGGGACTTGTGTACCACGTCAGGATCCTGATCGGGAACGAGACGAAAGTCCATTTTTGCCCGCGCAGTCGCCGGAAGGACGGTCTTTGCGCCCTGACCCTGCCAGCCGCTTTCGATTCCGCAAAGCGTCAGTGTCGGCTCGAAAACGCCGCGACGCTTGTACTCGAGCCCGATAGTTTGTGACCCGCCGAGGAATCCTCCTTCTGGCAGTTCAAACTGATCACGGAAATAGGCTTCGTCCGAAGGCAGCGCGTCGAGCAGTTGGAGATCGCGCAGACTCGCGGGCTTCGCGCTGTCATAGTGACCGGGCAGTAGAATACGCTCGTACTTGTCCTTGAGCGAGGCGAGCGCCCATACGAGCCGCCATGCCGCGTTCGGCAGCAGCGAGCCGCCGACGCCCGAATGGGCATCATAAGCGATCGTGCGCACGCTCAGCTCGAAGTAGGCGATCCCGCGCATGCCGCAGTAGAGATAAGGAACACCCTTTTCGTCTGTTCCGCCCTCTTCCCAGATGCAGGCGTCCGCGCGCAGCATCTGCTGATTCTGCTCGATCCATGCGCCGAGGTGAGGGCTGCCGACTTCTTCCTCTCCCTCGACCACAAACTTGATATGAAAAGGGTAGTCGCCGCCATAAGCGGCGCGGATCGCGTCGAGAGCAAGCAGTCGCGAAACGATATGTCCCTTATCATCAGCTGCGCCGCGTGCCGTCGCCTTTCCGTCGCAAACCGTGAGCGCGAAAGGCGGCGATTCCCACAGATCGAATGGTTCGGCAGGCTGCACATCGTAATGGTTGTAGAACAGCACCGTTGCGGCATCGGAGCGATTGGCGCGGCACTCCCCATAGACAATCGGCGGCCCGCCGCTCGGCGACGTGACCAGTTTTGCCTGAATACCGCGCTTTCGCATCAGATCGGCAACGATTTCGGCGCACGGTTCCAACGCCTCATTTTTTGCGGAGACGCTCGGCACCGCGCACAACTGCGTCAACTCCGCGATCGCGCCATCCCGCCCTGCTTCGATGATCGCATCGAGTCGTTTGAACATCTCGGTATCCAGCAGCATTTCGTTCCCTTCGATTTAGCAGACAGCCCTCACACCCCGCCGCCCACTACCCGAAGCTTTGGGTAATAGGGAGCAGCGCCATGTTTCAGAAAGGCAAAGAAATTGCGAACAGGCAATTTATAGAGCGACAGAATAGGAACCATTAAGGCAGGATGATGTCCCTCGGCGGCTTATGGGTGGCGGAACGCTCGATCGTATCGCCATACTTTATCGGTCCTGCAACGAAGCCGCCATTCGACAGAAAGAATTTGCCCTGTCTTACGCCCGCATTATAATCCAATCGGTCTTCTTTTCCGGTGCCGTCGTGCGTGAAACGGGCAGTTGTGAGCTCCGTCCACGTTCCATCTGCTGTCTTGACCCACTGGTTCCCGAACTGCGCCAGTCGCTGCTTTTCGCCGTTTGCGCCGCCGAAGTTTTCATTGAACGAGTAGAGACCGCTCAGATACCTGCCATCTTTGGGCGCGCGAAAACGGGCGATCAGTTCCCACTTCTGTTTTTCAGGAAAGAAAAAATAGCCGCTGTAGCTGGTGTGGGCGCCGTCGGGCTGCGCAGCGATGAGGAAACGGTATGTATCGCCGGTTTTCCAGTTGTAGACGAGGTGGCTGTGACCGCCCGTGCCTTCGTTACCAAAGCTGTCCGCCACAACATCCGTGCCTTTGCCGAGCAGTTGCACTCGGTCTTCCGCGTTGACTTTGCTGCGATCGACCGCTTCACTGCCGCTGTCCCAGACCGAAAAGATAATGCGCCGCTCCGTCGGACTGTTGACTTGTATGCCGAAGTAGCCGCGGCTGAATCCGCACGCCATGTAGTACGACCAGACCGGATCGGTTTTGACGGTTACCTCATTATAAAACCAGACGATTTTCGCACCGCTTTTTGTATCGGCCGATGATGGCGCTTCCCTGACCGCTACTTTGTCCGTGGGATAGCTAAGGTGTACAGAAGCTGCGTTGCGACGCTCTTTGAGATTGAAATGCGCGTTCTGAGCAGCCGGCCCGCTCAGTAGCAGGTTCTGCAAATCACCGAAAGTGGCTCCTGTTTTCGAGAGTCCGGTCAGCGTAAAGGCATAGTATCCTGGTTGGGAGATGGGAACTGTGCCGAACGAAACAGTAATCGGTTCCGTTCCTGCTGTGCCCTTTGCCACTGCAAAGAAGGACTTTTTCGCGACAGTCAGCTTCATGCGGGAACTGATGTCAGGCGGAAGGTGCAGCATCAGCGCGATTTCCAAGTTGCCGACAGTCTTCAGTTCGCCGTACCAGACGATGCGGTCTTTCGCGCTCTTCCAGCCCGTGATTCCGTTCGCTTCAGAGAACTCGACCGCCTCCGGTTCCGGCTCGGAATAGGCAGTAAAGGCAGGAACGCGCAGCAGGTCGGAAGCCATCGTTTTCGTATCTGGTATTGGGATACTCGTACCGTTTCTTGTTTCAGGGTTGCTTGCTGTCGCTGCCAGTTGTATCGGCAGGGCCATTGTGACCAGACAAATCAGGTGCATCGCGACTCGGTACGCTCTCATAAGACGTGTAAGCTTTCTCGACTGTTGTTATGCGGTGGGACTTGCAGCAACGATCGCGGCGAAGTCACCGGCTTTGAGGCTGGCGCCTCCAACAAGCGCGCCATCGATATTCGGTTTTGCGAGCAGTTCCACCGCATTATCGGGCTTCACGCTGCCGCCATATTGTACACGGACCGTGTTCGCCGCCTCCGCGCCGTAGAGTTTACCAACCGTCTGTCGCACGACTCCGCAGACCCTGTCCGCCTCGTCGGGGGCGCAGACTTCGCCGGTCCCGATCGCCCAGACCGGTTCATAGGCGAAGACGAGCCATGCCGCCTGCTCCGGCAGCACCCCGCTTAAAGCGCCGGATACTTGTGCCGCGATGACCGCATCGGTCGTGCCACTCTGACGCTCCTGCAGCGTCTCGCCGACGCAGCAGATCGGTATCAATCCTGCGGAGAGCGCGCTGCGAAGTTTGCGGTTGACAGTGATGTCGTTGTCGCCGAAGTGCGCCAGAATGTCGGCGTCGAAATCTGGTTCCGGTACGCCGAATCGCCCGCGCCGCTCGGAATGCCCGACGAGCACGTACTGGCATCCGACCTCAACGAGCATTTCCGGTGAAATCTGTCCGGTATACGCTCCTTTATCCTTCCAGAAGACGTCCTGAGCGCCGAGCGCGATGCCCGTTTCGTTGAGGACTCTGGCAACCGTATCCAGCGCCGTGTAAGGCGGGCAAACGACGACCTGTGCGGCCGCCTGCCCACTGAGATGCGGCAGCAGGTTTCGCAGGAGGTTCTCCGCCTCGGCGCGGTTGCAATTCATCTTCCAGTTACCCGCGATGATCGTCTGTCGCATTCTCACTCCTTGTGAAACTGATAATGTACGCGCTTGCTGTCCGGACTATTCTGGATGCGGGACGTTGATTTACAAGCTGAAACTGAGGGCTGTTAGTACAGAAGGCGTCTCGGAATTGAGAGGAGGCGCAATCGAATGGAAGGTACAAAAGGCAATAGAGAAAGCGAATCGGAGGAGTTTACGTTCATGTCTGTCCGCGGGTGATTTCGCTATCTGGCGAGCTTCCAGGCGGCAGACCGCGTTCGAATCGCAGCAGAATATTTTCCAGCCGTAACTGCTGGATCGCCCTGTCGCGCTCCGCATTCTCACGGTCACGCTGGAACTCGAAAGTCAGCCGCTGTACGATTTCAGTCAGACGATCGATTCGCTGATCGAGCCCTTTGATATCCTGACGTATCTCTTTGATGTCGGCTTTACTCTGCTGCACATCTCGGGTCAGTGAGAATAGCTGTTTTGCAAAATCGACGAACTGGTTCGCCATCGCGCTACGTGCCCTTTTGCAGCCAGAGCATCTGCGCTTCGATTGCGGCGAGTTTTGTATCCGTGTGCGCGGATATGATGCGAGACTCGACCTTCAAACGATCGATCTCGATTTGATCCTGATGCATCTGTTCATTGAACTTATACATTCCGGCAAAGAGTCGAGCGATTACGACTTTGGGCTCTGCAGGATTTTGTGCTGTGGCGGCAGGCGTCGTCAGATCGGACATCGATGCTTCCCTCACGTCTCCGTATATCTTGGTATAATTAATTCGTTCCGTAACTGTTCACCCTACCTTCAGTTTCGCACTTACAGACAGAATATCTGTATTGCCTTCCCCTCTCGCGAAGCTTTGTGAGAGGGGTTGGGCGAGTGAGGGTGAATTGTTACTTCGTTCCGAAGATTCTATTCGGTATACTGCTTTAATTCCGGTCTCATTCTGCTGAATCCATTATATCATAGAATGTGTCCGCTGGAGATAGTATGAGTCTCGGAGAGTGATCGCGAAAAGCGAATGGTTTCGAAGAATGGTTACGGAAAACAGCGCAGAGAAAGTGAGCAGACGATGCCAGATACACGCAGACAGTTTTTGAAGACGGCCGCCGTCGCCCCGCTGATTGCGGCTTCCGGTCTGGCCAGTGCGCGGGCGATACAAGCGGCGAAAACGGAAGACGAAACTCCACTGCCGGATCCGAAATACACGCTGGCGATGAATCTCGAGATCATGTATCCGGGGGCGATGCCGTACGAGGAGCGTTTGCTGGATGCCGTGAAATGCGGAGCGAAACACTACGCTTTCTGGAGTTGGCAGGGAAAGAACCTCGACAGGCTGCTCGAAATCCAGCATAAGCACGATCTCACCTGCGTCAGCATCACCGGAAATCCTAAAACCGGCTGGGGCTCGGGCTTGACCAAAACCGGTGCGGAACAGGCGTTTCTCGACGATTTCGAGGAGTGCTGCAGGGTCGCAAACCGTTTCGGGACGCAGAACCTGATCACTTTCGTCGGGGCAGTCGAGAAAGATATTCCTGCAGAAACACAGCGCGCACAGATTATCGCCGGACTGAAAAAAGCGGGCGACATCGCACAGAAGTATAACGTTTATCTGACTCTGGAGCCGCTCAACCGTGTAGAATCGCCGCAGATGAGTATGCTGACGGCGCGAGAGGCGTATGCGTATGTGATCGGTGCAGCCCATCCGCGCATCAAAGTCGATTATGATCTTTATCACCGGCAACTCGGCGAAGGCAACGTGATTAACAATCTCAAAGAGGGAATTGAGAAGGGATATATTCGGTTCATCGAGGTCGGTGACGTGCCGGGACGTAAGGAGCCGGGGAGCGGCGAAACCAACTACATCAACATTTTCAAGGCGCTGCGCCGTCTCGGCTACGCTGGCTATATCGGCATGGAGCACGGCACGACTCGCACCCCGCAATACGCCTGGGATGTGACGCGACGGATCGCCGGTCTGGTGTGACAATTCCCCAGGCTGCCCTCGCTCCCGACGTCTTCCTTGAACAAAAGCGAAGGGCGGAAAAGCATCCCTGCTTCTGGCTCCCCTTCTCAGTGAGGCACGAACGGAGAGAAGGTCGGGGCTGGTGGCGAATCGATGCCCCTCTGCCAAAGTTTCGGCAGAGGGGCTGGGTTGATAGGGATTTTTACGTCCGAGTCATACTACTGTGGCGAATTGGTTTGGGACGAATGTGTAGCAGCCGCGGCGCCGGTCCGAACTTTTGTCGGCACAACGAACAGGTGGACTTTGTCTGCCGCCGCAACGGCGAGCAGAGCGCCGTCGGGCGAGAAATTGAGCGCGGTAACCGTCTCCGGAATCGAGAGCGTCACGAGCCGCACAAAATCGTCCTGAGAAATATCAGCCATCGCGGTTCCTCCAAAATAGTGTTCAGAATATCGACTCACTCTACGCAATATTACCAGTGCCGCAGTGCTCCGCATCTTTCCAAAGATTGGGATAAAGGAGCTACGGAAAGCGGTTCAACTTAAGGATGTACGGTCGGGTTCGTGCCGTCCTGCGGTGATATGGGCGGATCGACGGGCGGCATAGTCGGTTCTACCGGTGGTGCAGGTCGCGGTTTCGGATCGACGATTATCTGCGCCGTCGTCGGCTTACCGGCACTGTCCGCAGCGGTTAGCGTGAACGTGGTTTTCTCCGTGACGACGACATCAGTAGAGCCATTCACCGGCAGGCCGCCGCCGATCTGCTCGCCCTTATCGTTCTCAATGCGTACGCTGCGCGCATAATGGGTCGTCCACTTGAGGCGAACACTCTCTCCAATATATACCGTGTCGCTGGCAGCTAGGAATTTTTCGATTTTAGCGATGGCTGCATCGGGCGCAAAAACCTTGATCGAAATCGATTTTGGCTGTGATTGTGTTTTGCCGTCCTCGCTGATCGCCCGCAGGGTATAGACCGTATCCTGCGTCGGGCTCATAATGCGCGACTCTTCCAGCGGACCGAGTGGAATGCTGCCGGGATCGAGCACATACCGTCCCTGCCCCGTTCCCTTCCAAGAGAGTGTCACCTGCTCGCCAGCATGAATCGCGGATGCGTCAGCGTCGAATTTCTTGAGGATCGGAACCGGCGCGGGCGGAGCTGCGCTGACGGCCACCTGCACCTCTTTGCTGATCGTTTTGCCATCCGCGCCGCGCACCGTCAGAGTATAAAAGGTGACCGGACGATCGGGTTTGACATTGTAATTGCCGACTACATTAGTCTGATTGTTGTCGTAGACTTCCTTGCCGTCTTTATCGACATGATGGCTCAGGACGATGTTCGGGCGCTCCCCGGCATTCGTGATGCTCCAGGTCAGTTTGGTCTCTTGCCCCTCGACGACATTCATCGGCACGGCATTGAACGCCTCGATACGGGGTGGAACAAAAGGCTTTGGTCTCAGCGCGAAGTAACCGATGCCCGCGACGCTGAGAAGCAAAAGAAAGATGCCCAGCAACGGGGAGATCAGAGCGGTCTTATCGATCTGCCCCTGCGATTTGGCGGAGACGAAAGAGTTTTCGGTCGAACGCGCCGAGACGGAAAAGCCGACGAGCCGCGCACTGCCGATCCATTTCGACGCTTTGGGTCGCGCCGCCATTAGCACCGTCTGTGACTGTCCGGGCTTGAGCGTGACGCGCTCCATATCGAACTCGTAGGCGCACTCGTCGTCGGGATCGCTAGCGTACAATTCCAGCGTCTCTTCGGCGTTCGAGAGGTTCGAGACGGTGACCTCGAAATCGTTGAGGGGATGAAAAAAAGTCGCGACAGCGCGGCGTGGTATCAGTCCGAGTTCGAGGTCGTCGAAGGGTTTGACAACGAGCATCGCCTGCGCAACGCCGACTTCACCCGATTCCATCGCGATCACGCGCACCAGAAACGGGTACGATCCGGCGCGATTCTCACTGGCGCGGGCGACCTTGAAATTGATGCGCTCGACAGCCTGCGCCGGGGGCGCGACTTTAATAGTCGCTTCGGGAATCGTGTACGACTCGCTGTCGATTCCCTCGACGTCGTTCGAGAGTCGATCTGCGTCTTCCTGACGGTTCGCCA